>NZ_CACSIK010000004.1 GCF_902705875.1 Zhongshania aliphaticivorans
CAGCCCACCCACCCATTGCAGCATTGAGCGCCACACTAAAATATCGTGCGCCATAGTATCTAGGCCGGTAAAAGCGGTGGAGCCAGTGGTGGTAAGGCCTGATACGGACTCGAAAACGGCATCGGTAACACTGCAAAATTCAGGTATGAATAAGAAGGGCAATGCGCCAGTAAAAGAAATTAACAACCATGAGCTGGTGGTGATTAGAAACATTTGCCTAGGGTTAAGCATATTGATGCGGTGGGAGCGTGATAAGAGCCATCCACCTGCCGCTAAACCCACGGTTAAGGCAACAGCACTACTAAAAGCCGCGGCATTGCCAGTGTGGTATATAACCGCCATTAGCAGGGGAACGGTCATCAAAAGGCCAAACACGAGTAAGACGAGGCTACAGACTTTGAGTACAGGTTTAATAAGGGTGAACTGAGCCATTACAGTTTCGCTATCGTGGTAATTAGGCCGTCTAGGGCCGCAGTGTGCGGTTATTTACTGGGTGGCACAATGACGCCCAGCTCTGATGAGCCCGCACCACAGGAAATTATCGATTTAAAGGCAGCGTCTAGCTTTATGTCGGGTCGAGGCTCTACGCAGTCTGGGGGTAAATGATAGACAAAGCCAGAGGTTGGGTTTGGGCCGGTGGGCACAAATACAGTGTACCAACCGTTGCTGTGTCGGCTAGTGATGATTGCTGTTGCACGGGCTGGGCTTTGGGTGCCGTAAAGCTGAACAATGGCGGCCTCGCCCTTGGTAAACGGAGAGTTGCTGTTTGTGCCAAACATTTGTTGAATGATATCGCGTATTAGACGGTAGCCAGGGGCGAAGCGCGCTAAATGAGCGTCGATAAAATTTTGTATCCAACGGCCAGCGCTTGTCGCTACGATGGTGCCAACAATAAAACACGTCAGTAGGATCAGCGATATCACTAGGGCGTCTATGGCGAGGGCGGGTGCGCCCGTTAGTCTTACCAAGGGCGTGGTCATGGGGGCAATTAATGCCTGCACGCTATTGACTGCCCAGCGCAGGCCCAGCAATAAGATGATGATTGGTGCGATAACCAACACACCACCGATAAATGACTGGCTAATAAAATGTTTGAATCTATTCATAATGGCCTAGGCTGCTCATAATTTGCCAAAATTATAGTGGTGCTGTGTGACAAGGATACCGCATTTGTGATCAAGCTAGGATTTATCTTTGTCAGCGAATTAGCGTGAGTAATTGATCGAGAAGACGTTCTAGCTTACGTAGTGATCCGCATTCGGCCACATAATGGCTTGCACTTTGGTAGCGACGAATTTCGGAGTCACCGGTATTCCAGCTGTGGTGTGATTCTGGATTAAACCACAATACGAGTTTGGCGCGGTGATAAATCTTACGGAGGGCGTCAATACCGGTGTCGCCGCCATTACCACGGCCGTCACCTAGTATGATGACACAGCTACGTCGAGTGAGTTTACTTTCTATTTGCTCCCAAAAGGTGGTCAGCGCTTGGCCGTAATCACTGCTACCAAGGCCGTGTTTGTCTTGGATAATGGCCATGGCTTCATCTGCGGGATAGGCTTTAAATAAATCGCTGACCTCTATACTTTTGCCGCAAAAAACAAAGCAGCGGGTGCTGGGCAAGACATCGCTTAAGGCTTGTACAAAGAGTAGCAGCACTCGCGACCAGGCACTCACTGAGCCGCTAATGTCGCAGAGTATGAATATGTCACTTTTATCTTTATGAGTGGACTTCCAAAAACGATGGAAGGGAATGCCACCATAGGCCATATTCCGGCGTAAGGTTTTTCCCAAATCGAGCTTTCCTTGCCGTGACCGTTTGTGGCGTTGGCTGTGTCTAGCGGCAAGTTTTTTGGCTAATTTGCGAATTAAGGGCGGCAATCTTTCGCGGTGATAATGTTCCATTGCTGACAGCGAGGTGTCTTGCAGAGTGGCATCACGTAATTGTTTGATGGCGGAATCGTTATTGAGTAATAGCTGTCTGTCAATGAGTTCTTTTATTGCGGAAATTTGATGTTCACGCAACTGAGATAGCACCTGAGCTTTGTGGTCATCGCCTGCATCCTGTAATCGCTGAATCTCTTTAAGGGTAGTATCATCCTTTAGGGCATTCAAAATTTTGCGACGATAGACGCCGCGCTGGGTTCGGTACTGTATATTGTCTAAGCCTGCTTCGGCTGCAGCGCGTATCACCTCGTTGAGAACATCATTTTTTTGTTGGCCTGCTCCGGAGCCACCGACACCTTGGCCACCTTCTTCCCCTTGTCCTTGGGCATCACCTTGAGCGCTGGCTGTATCTTCGTTGTTGCTGGCATTTTCTGCGGTTTCATTGCCATTTTGTGTGCTGGGCTGGGCGCTATTTTTAGGTGAGGTTTGATTGTCGCTGTGATTGTCAGCGGAATGAATATTGGAATGGCCAAAGAAAAAAAGGTCAAAACATTCGCTAAATTGGCTGTGTTCATCAACGGTTTTTGCAAGACAGCTAGCGAGTCCATCATGGAGTAGTTTTGGATCGCTATAACCCACCGTAGAGACGACCCGCATTGCGTCTAAGGTTTCCGCAGGTGAAATCGCTACACCGTGATGCCTCAAATGGCGAATAAATTGCAGTAGAGTATCATCCACAACGCTTATCGCTCGTTTTCAGCACGTTTGATGAGGCTGTGTAATTCAGGGCGAACCATGTTGATGTCTTCTTCGTACTTCAGCAATACGCTTAGGGTATCTTCTACTAAATCTCTTGAAAGGCTGTTGCAGTGTAAGAGTAAGAGGCTTCGTGCCCAATCGATAGTTTCGCTGATTGCAGGCTGTTTTTTTAAATCGAGTTCACGGACGCCGTGAACAAAATTTACCAACTGTCGACGAAGCTCATCAGGCACTGTCGGCACCCTACTTTGTACAATCTGACGCTCTAACTTAGCCTCTGGAAACGGAATATAGAGGTGTAAACAGCGGCGCTTTAGTGCGTCGCTTAGATCACGGGTATTATTACTGGTTAGGATAACAAGTGGTTTGTGGTTGGCGCCCAATGTACCTATCTCGGGAAGCGTCACTTTAAAGTCAGCCAGAATTTCGAGTAATAAAGATTCAAATTCGTAGTCGGCTTTATCAATTTCATCAATTAGCAACACCGCGCCGTCGTCACTTTGCAGGGCTTTGAGCAAGGGGCGTGGTTCTAAAAACCGCTCTGAATAAAAAATGTCATCAAAATTGTGCAAGCGGTCTACCGCATTTGCTAAGCCGTCGGTGCCGTCTAGTATTTCGTGAAGCTGTTCTTTTAAAACTTGCACATACAAAAGTTGCTTGCTGTATTTCCAGTCGTAAAGTGCCTTGCTTTCGTCTAAGCCCTCGTAGCATTGCAGCCTAAACAAGGGTTTAGCCAGCATCGCGGCGGTGGCATTGGCAAGCTCAGTTTTACCCACTCCAGGAGGCCCCTCAATGAGGATAGGACGTTCAAGTTGTTGAGCAATATAGAGTGTAGTTGCGATGGTTGAACTGGCTACATAGCCTTGTTTGGCAAGGTTGGCAATGAGCTGGTCGATATCGGTACGAGCGTTGGTCATAACGTGATCCAATTGTTCTTACTAATTATTTACGTACTTATGAGCCTACTAAGTGCGTCCCAATGTTGTGGGTAATCGCGCTGTATCTGGGTGACATCGGCGAGTTCATGATCACTGAAGTCAAAGCCTGGGCATACGGCTTCTGATATAAGGCCGTGGTCACCATTAAGAAGCTCAGATGCTTTCCAGTATCCACCAGGCACCAGCATTTGCAACTGTTGACCAGCCATTAAGTCAGGCCCCATGACAATATTCTCGATGATACCAGTAGGAGATACGAGGGTGTAGTTAACGGGGCTACCATGTTGCCAAAAATGGAGAATATCTGAACGATTTCGGTGTAGCGTCCCGAGGGGCTGCTCCTTGGTCAGTAAATAGTATATGGCAGACATGGCCGGTCGATCAGCTATAGTGTGGGGGGATGTAAAGCTGCGGCAAAAATAGCCGCCTTCAAGATGAGGTTCTAACTTAAGCTGTTTGATAATCGTGTTGGCGCTTATTTCATTGGGCATAAAGCAAGGCTTCTCGGTTAGGTACCGGACTGGCGATGACTAATCGTCAAACATGGCGTGAATATGGTCAACTATTTGGTGCTTAGATTGACGACTTGGCGTTATGGAGTAGTAGTCTTCATGAATGTCTCCGGTTTTGCCCACTTCTTTTACGCGGTATTGGCGCTGAATGGATTCAGAGAAAATGGAGGGCGCACAAAAAACACCGTGACCGGATTGCCCAAGTAGTTTGGTGAGTTCTGTATCATCAAACTCACCAAGTATATGGGGCCTAATGTCCATCTGTGACAACCAAGAGAAGACGTGGGTGAATTGAGCACTGCGCTCTCCTGGCATGAGAAAGGTTTGGCCGTCTAATGATAAAGGAAACCGCGCCCTAAGTTTTGCCGCTAACTTAGCCGTTGCAAAAAAGGTGAAATCAGAAGAGATAAGACGTCTGCTATACGCTTTGACAGATACATTGGGTGGAAGTGGCCGATCAGAGAGAATCATGTCTAGTTTATTAATTGCCAGGTCAGCTAAAAGTTGCTCAAAGTCGGTTTCATGAGTGACGATGCGAACATTGCTGAATTCGGCGTAAACTGCTTCAAAAATTTGGCTGCTAAGGGTTTTTGGTATGGAGTCTAAAATGCCGATAGATAATATAATCTCTTGGGTGCTCTCGAGATTATTTAGTTCAGAAATCAACTCACGATAAGATCGAAATATGTCTTCGGTATAGCGTAGCGCAATTTGCCCCTCCTTATTTAAATGCAGTCGTTTACCGACTCTGTCAAATAATGAATAACCAATAGCATCTTCTAATAAACCTAATTGTGCACTGACAGTTTGGGGTGTGACGAATAGTTTTTCTGCCGCCATGGTGACGGTATCGTACTGCGCTACGGCATAGAAGTATTTCAAGTGATTCAGATTGAGTCTATCCATTCTCATACTCCTTATCAGGAAAAAGTTGATACAGTATAAACAAATAGCAGATTTTTTTTGTATTTACTATGGCGTAAATTTTAGCTTCATGTATAGCTTGTGGTGAGGCTAATTTGAAATTTATAGCGAAAATCATAAAAAACCAAGATGCCGCCAGTGGCGCATTTCTTATTTCGGCAGCGGTATTAGCCATGATCTTTGCTAATACCAGTATGAAGGAATTTTATAATGGCGTGCTTAGCCTAGTCGTTGTGGTCGGCGCAGGTGATTTTGAAATATCAAAGCCACTCTTTCTATGGGTGAATGATGGCTTAATGGCGTTGTTCTTTTTGCATGTGGGTTTGGAAATAAAACGCGAGTTTTTACAGGGCCACCTTTCCCATGTCAGTCAGACGGTATTGCCTGGTATTGCTGCCATGGCGGGGGTGGTTTGTCCTGCATTAATTTATGTTGCACTGAACTATAACGATGCAACTGCGCTGAGAGGGTGGGCAATACCCTCTGCGACAGATATTGCGTTTGCACTCGGTGTTTTTAGCATATTTGGTCAACACCTTTCGGTTTCTCTTAAACTCTTTTTACTCTCTGTTGCAATTTTTGATGATATTGCAGCCATTGTTATTATTGCATTGTTTTATTCTAATGAATTATCCGAATTTTCTTTGCTGCTGGCGTTTGTTGGCATTGCGTGTTTATTCATCCTGAATAGATTTGGTTCTCGATACTTATCCTTCTACATGCTTATTGGCATTATTGTTTGGGCTGCGGTGCTCAAGTCAGGCGTACATGCCACTTTGGCCGGTTTTCTACTCGCTTGGTTTATTCCTACTAAGGTGAATAACTTGTCCAATTACCCTATGGCGAGCGCCTTAGAGAAAGGCTTACACCCTTGGGTTGCGTTCTTTATTTTGCCCTTCTTTGCCTTTGTTAATGCTGGGGTAAATTTGAACGGACTTGGTTTTGATGTGTTATTTGCACCGGTCACATTGGGGATTATAGGTGGGCTCTTTATTGGTAAACAGCTAGGCATTGTTACCGTGTGTTGGTTGGCAATAAAAATGAAAATTGCAAGTTTACCTAAGGGGGCTAGCTGGCGTGAATTTTATGGTGTGAGTTTGTTGGCGGGTATCGGTTTTACCATGAGTTTGTTTATTGGCAGTTTGGCATTTGAAACTGAGGGCCAAGAACTCGCAGAGAAAGTAAAACTAGGCGTGCTTGTTGGCTCTTTACTGTCTGCCATTGTTGGTGCGCTTGTGATCACTAGTACGAGGAGAAAAGATGAAAAAATTAACTAACTATATGATGTTTTTAGCCTTGGTATTTCCTGCTGGATCACTGTTAGCGAATGTGGAAAGTCAATGTGCAGGTAGCCAGTCAGATACTGAGAAATGCTTGTACTTTTTTAAAGGATATTTATATGGTCTTGGTGAGTTAAGCGCACAGCTTGAAGAGAATAAGTCGTCACAAGAAAGTTTTAGAGAGCGGGCAATTCGTACTCGACTAGGCGCTGATTATGTTAATAGCAGTGAGCGCAAAGATATAGCTGGCTATTGTTTGCCGTCAGAATTATCAGTTAGAGAAATTGCTAAGGAGCTTCAATTGCTGCTTTCTACTAAGCCCTTGTATTGGGCGGAAGAGCCAGATCCAATCTTAAAAGCCTTACAGACGAGTTATCCCTGTCAATAAACTCGTCTTCCCATTGGTCTAGCCTCCGGTGGTGTTCATAAACCGCACTATTTGGGGCTCATCATCTAAGGAAAAGTGATGACGCTCTGGCTTTAGGTCCATGGCTTGAATAATGGCTTCACGCAGTTTGAGCTCATCGCCGGGGTAGCGATCGACAATCTCTTTGAGGCTGACTGAGTGTTCATTGCCAAGACACAGTAACAGTCGGCCCTCTACTGTGAGTCTTACCCGATTACAGAGATGACAGAAATTATGGCTGTGGGGAGAAATAAAGCCAATACGAGATGTACTGTCGCTCATACGGTAATAGCGTGAAGGGCCGCCGGTGTTTTCGGTTGTCGGTGTAAGAGAATGACGGGATTCAATGGTGTTACGAATTTGTTCGCTACTAATAAAGCTCAAAGCGCGATCGTGTTCGCTAATATGCCCCAGTGGCATTTCTTCTATAAAACTAATATCGATGTGCTTGTCACGAACAAAGTCGACTAAATCTAAAATTTCATCGTCGTTGCGGCCTTTTAGTATCACCGCATTGAGTTTTATGCGGTTAAAACCAGCATCGCGAGCAGCGTCAATGCCGCTTAGTACTTTTTTAAGATCCCCGAAGCGAGTTAATGCTTTAAACCGTTCTGGCTGTAAGCTGTCAAGACTGATATTCATCCCAGTCAAGCCTGCGGCCTTAAGAGGGGCAGCAAATTTGTCGAGCTGAGCGCCATTAGTGGTGAGATGCAGTTGCTCTAGCTGTTCTAATTGGCCAAGTCGCTCAATGAGCGAAATAACATTATTGCGAACCAGAGGTTCGCCACCGGTTAGGCGAATTTTTTTAACGCCAAGCTGTACAAAGCTATGGGCAATGTCAAAAAGTTGTTCAAGGCTAAGAATTTGATTGCGGGGCAAAAAAGTCATATCTTCTGCCATGCAATATACACAGCGAAAATCACAGCGGTCGGTGACCGATAATCGGAGGTATTCTACTCCGCGGCCAAAGCGATCTTGTAGTGTGTTGTCAGCATTTATCATCCTTTGATATTACCACATGTGTTGAAGGCTGCGGTGATGACTGCGCTATAATCATACTTTACTAACGTCGAAAATGACGAAAATGGATTATTGAAGCCTAGGGGCGATAAATGAAAATGTTACATGCTTTTGCTTTAGTTTCTTTGTGGCTGGTGTTGCCGGCCTACGCAGCGGATGATGCGACGACCACCAGCAATGGTGACGTTCAGGCAGGTGCTAGTGTTTCCTCAAGCGCCATTTATGACCGTCATGGCCAGCCAGTCACAGCAATGCAAGTGGGTAAAGCGCGGGCTGCTGAGGCGGCGGTCAAGAAGGCCGGTGTTGCACCTGACTCGACTGAGGCGGCTATGATCCGGATCAGCATGGGACAGTCTCCTGAAACCGCTTATGAGCCTTACGATGGGATATACGATGCCGAGGGCAAGCGGATAAGTAGTCGCCAAGCGGCGGAAGACTTAGCCGTTGAAGAGGTCATTCGTCGCAGTGGCGCAGAACCAGGTTCAGAGCAGGAAGCTATTATTCGCGCTGCGGCCGAAGGCGAGGTGGAAACCATTGCAGGGGATGATGTTGACGAGCAGACAATGGAAGAGATGGCAAAAGAAATTGCGGTTCAACAAGCTATATTGCGTACTGGTGTACAGCCTGGATCAGCAAATGAGTCGCTCATTCGCATGGGCGCAGATGTGATGATGGAACGCTATAAAAACTGGAAGTAATGACTCTCTGGGCGGTGAGCCGGTCAGCTTGCCGTCTATTCACCCTAGCTTTCTGCCGTAATTGGCGTTTTTTGCCAGTTTCCTGTCTCATTTTGTCATTGTCTCGCCAGCCTCAAAGAGTAAAGTGTGTGGCAATTCCAGAGTCAGCTTGGCTGGCTCTATTTCACTCCGTTCTGAGGTTTGTAAGTGCCCTTAGACACTGCAGGCCAACTCAGCTGAGGATAAGGCGATGACAAATAATACTAATACTGTAAAACGCTACCCAATGCCGATGCCGTTTGGCTGGTTTGCCGTGTCATATTCTGATGAATTGGCGCCAAGCCAATCCCGGGCAGTGCATTATTTTGGTCAGGAGCTAGTCCTGTTTCGTACAGAAGCTGGTAAAGCGGTATTAATGGAGGCGTACTGTCCACATCTAGGCGCGCATTTGGGCCACGGTATTCATGAGCAAGCGGGTTCGGGTGGTGGCCGTATTGAAGGCAATAATATTGTTTGCCCCTTTCATTCATGGAAATTTAGCCCTGAGGGCGAGTGTGTAGAAGTCCCTTACGCTAAGAATATGCCGCCGAAAGTAGCGGGTAAAAAATGCCTTAAGAGCTTTCCTATTCGTGAGACCAATCAAGTCATTTGGGCTTGGTACCATCCCGATGGTGTGGCGCCTTTATGGGAAGTGATTAGCCATGACGAGGCGAATAGTGATGATTGGTCGCCGCAAGACCGCTATGAGTGGATTATTCATACCCACCCCCAAGAGATGGCAGAAAATGCCGCTGATCCTGCGCATTTTAAGTATGTGCATGGCACTGCTTCTTTCCCTGAATGGGAAACCACCTATGATGGCTATTTTGTACGCGGCTTACAGGTGGCCAATATGCCAACGCCAAGAGGCGAGGTAAAAGGCAGCATACGCACTGGGAGTGCTGGGCCGGGACAGGGATTTACTAAGTTTGAAGGTATTGCCGATACTTTCTTGCTAGGGCTAACAACGCCGATTGATGAACATAAGGTACAAGTTCGTTTTGCGTTTATTCAACCCAAAATTAATGGCGAAGTGAAACAGGGTGGGGTTAATGCCGCTATCATTGCCAATATTGTTGGCCAGTTAGAAGAAGATAAGCCTATTTGGGAAAATAAAATTTATCGGCCCCTGCCGATTCTTTGCGATGGCGATGGACCTATTGCTAAGTTTCGTAAATGGTATAGCCAATTTTATGCCGAAGGTTTTGATCCCCGCGCTTTATAGTCCTTATCGATAATAATTTTTAGGATTCTTTTGTCTCTTATAATCTGCTTGGGCTGTGTTCAAGCGGATTTTCTGTATACTTTGGCACTCTACAAATTTGTTGGATAGTGCCATGCGTTTTCTTATACCAAGTGTTTTCCTTTTTACACTATGCGCACCCTTGGCTCATGCCGCTTGTGTTTTACCAACACCTCCTAAAAATTTCCCCGACGGAATAACGGCAGACAACGAAACCATGGAGTTTGCTAAGCGTCGCGTGGAGCGCTATTTCGACAGCAGCCGACGTTTCCTTAAATGCCTAGATACTATGGATAAAACGGCAGTTGGCACCGGGCGAGATAATGAAGAGCGTCGCCGTCGCCGAATTGATGACTACAACACCAGTATGCAAAATGTGGCGTCAGTGATGAGTGAGTACACAGAAAGTGTACGGCAGTTTAACAACCGATAAGCTGAAGCCCTAAGGCATTTAATTGTTCATATAAGATTGCTGTAGGGCGTTTGTCACCAAGAACTAATACCCTCTGAACACCAGCGTTGATGTTACTCCCCAATGGCAGGTTTCCTTCCTTAATGACGTGTGCGACACGTCGTGCTATGGCTTCGCCAGAATCTATCCAGCTTATGTTTGGCATTAACGACGCCAACGGTTTTTGTATTAAAGGAAAGTGGGTGCAGGCTAGTACTACCGTGTCCATGTCATTAGCGCGGGGGTGATTGTAGAGTGCGGTTTTTACGTTATCTAAGACCTCAGCGATTGGCTCCTTATGCCAAAAATGGGACTCAATGGCGGGAGCAAGAACACGGCTACCCACGGGAATAACACAGCAGTGCGAGGCAAAATCTTCGATTAGCTGGGCGGTATAAGCGCGCGCGACAGTGCCCGGAGTAGCTAAAAGGCCAATGACCCCGCTGCGACTTTGCTGAGCTGCCGGCTTTATGGCGGGAACCACACCGATAACCGGTATGTCGACCATACGGCGAAGAGCGGGTAATACGGTGGTGCTCGCTGAGTTACAGGCGATAACGATAATGTCGCTGGGGTACTGTTGGAGTACTGCAGATACCGAATGGCAGATATGCGTCACTAGCGCTTCTTCCTGCCATTCACCATAGGGAAAACCACCGTGGTCCATGGTGTAAAGCAGATTCGCTTGCGGAATGAGTTGATGAATCGCAGCGCCGATACTCAAAGAGCCGACGCCGGAATCAAAAATAAGCACGCGTGGCGCGTGCGTTTCTGGGATCACAGCAGAGCGAGGATATTTTCTGCTGAGCTAACGTCAACTGCGCCGGTAGGCTCAAGTGCAAGTTGGCTAACAACGCCATTGTCTACGATCATTGCATAGCGTCTTGAACGCAAACCCATGCCAAACCCAGAGCCATCCATCACCAAATCTAAGGCTTTAGTCAATTCACAATTGCCATCCGCCAGCATGAGTAGTTCTTCAGCGTTTTGGCTTTTCCCCCAAGCACCCATTACAAAGGCATCGTTAACAGAAAGACAGGCAATAGTGTCTACGCCTTTTGCTTTAATTTTGTCGGCATTCACAACATAGCCAGGTAAGTGGGTAAGAGTACAGCCTGGGGTGAATGCGCCAGGAACTGCAAATAAAACCACTTTTTTACCCGCAAAAATGTCGTCAGTAGTGATGTCTTGGGGGCCTTTTTCACCCATTACTTTTAGAGTAACAGAAGGGATCTTATCGCCGGCTTGTATGCTCATAGTGAGAACCTTTTATGTTTAGCAAATTTAGAAAGTAGTTGAAGCAGTAAGGTGAAACCTAATGATCGTCATTTTTTTACTGTGAACGCATCATAGTCTAGCAGAGCAAATCGGCTCAGGTAATGACTTAATGTATTGGACTACGTTTGCGCAGTTTATTAGAGGACTTAGCGTACAATAGTTCCTAGTGAATGAATCCTAGTAAACAGATAAAGATATTGGCAGATTTGGGGCAGGGTGGTGATTACGGGTCATAAAATACAAAGAGAGTGGCAGATATTTTTACTTGCGTTAGGGTTTTTAACGCGTATTCCGGTGCCGGCTGACCCATGCTACAGCGATGAAAAGCTTAACGGGGCATCACGATATTTTCCGCTTGTGGGCCTATTGGTGGCTGGCGTAGCTTCCGTCGTGTTTATTGTGGCGCAAGCGTGCTTTGGTAATACCATTATTGCCGTTTTACTGTCGATGGCAGCGTCAATCCTCCTGACAGGCGCTTTTCACGAAGATGGCTTTGCCGATAGCTGTGATGGCTTTGGTGGCGGTTGGCAGCCAGAAGATGTGCTGCGAATTATGAAAGATTCCCGTATTGGCACCTATGGTGCTGCGGGTTTAATAATGATGTTGGCTTTAAAAACATCGGCGCTGTACGCGGCATCGTCAACAACAGCGCTGGTGAGCGCGTTATTGTGGGGGCACATTGTTAGCCGTTGGTTGTCAGTCTCGTATCTAGTGGATTTGAATTACGTCAGTGGCGAGGGAAAATCGAAGCCACTGGCAACGGCCATGCCATTATCCCACTGTTTATTAGCAGGTTTGCCCTTAATTCCGGTACTTCTATTTTGTGAATTGCCGGCGCTGATCCCGCTGCTGATTGCACTGCTTACCTTTCGTATTGGATTCGCTTTTTATCTTCGTCGCCGTATCGGTGGCTATACCGGTGACGCTCTGGGTATGGCTCAGCAAGTAACTGAAATCATTATATATTTATCATTTCTTATGTGAGTGCAGTGCTGTTAAGTGTGAATACTGCACTACTTTTCCTAATAAATTATTGGCACTCCCGCGCTGAATACTGGTCACAGAACCACAAGGATATAAAGCCTGCTCAACAGGAATGGGAGAGACGAAGATGAAAACCAGCTTATTAATTGGCGGTGTACTTGGTGCCGTGGCAGTGACTGCTGTAGGCAGCTATGCGGGTTACAACAGCTATATTGACAGCAGTAAACCAAAATTTGCCGAAGTTGTGTCTTCTACACCAGTAACTGAAACGCATTTTACTAATCGCGAAGAATGTTACGACGAAGTCGTACAGCATCAGGCCGAGGTGAAAGATCAGAATAAACTGACGGGTACCTTAATTGGCGCAGTGATTGGCGGCGTGATTGGTAAACAAGTTGGCGGTGGTAATGGTAAGAAGTTAGCAACGGTGGCGGGGGCAGCGGCAGGCGGTTATGCCGGCAATAAAGTGCAAGGCAATATGCAGCAAAACGACGTCTATACCACCACCGAACGTCGCTGCAATACAGTTCAAGACCCTCAGCAAAAAGTGATTGGCTACAGCGTAACGTACATCTTAGACGGGGAGACGAGTACCGTTGTTATGGATCACGAGCCCGGTGCAACAATACCGGTTCAAGACGATGGGCAGTTAGTATTAAACAAGCCGCAGACCCAAGAAATATAGCTGTAGCCAGTGTGAAGTTGGCGGTGAGTTAAGCGCTGCACTGGGTCAAGCAGGATCAATGAATGACGATAAAGAGAGTAATTTTATGGTTAAGGCAATAAGTAAACGAAGAAGCACTGCTATTGTAATGAGCGGTTTTATGATGTGGGCTGGCGTGGCTGCGTCCACGGTGTCTGCTGGGGTCATAGGCACTGATCAAATGGTAGCGGAATACAGCCTTGATGAGAGCCGCGCAGAAATGAAGGCTGCGCTTTCTCAAGACAATGTGCGCGAGCGTTTAGTTGAGCTGGGTGTGTCCCCCGCTGATGTAGATGCGCGAATTGACGCGCTGACACCCGCAGAGCTTGCCATGTTACAAGATCAGCTAGATCAATTACCGGCCGGTGCCGGTGCGGTGGGTTTGCTAGCTTTTGTGGTGTTGGTATTTTTTATTACTGATGTCTTGGGAATAACTGACGTATTCCCGTTTGTGAATGCGGCTAGCTAGTGTTCTTATCACATGCCTGTTACTACAGGCATGTGCTTCTGTTGTTGTCTCAGGGCGTGATTCCTTACCTGCCAAGCAACTGTTAACCGTTCCTTTTGTGTCACAACAGGACTTTTATTGTGGTCCTGCCGCTTTGGAAGAGATTGCGCGTTTTCATGGCTTAAGCGTTGACCAGCAATCCATCGCCAAACAAGTTTTTATTCCAGGTAAAAAAGGCTCCTTAGCCATTGAAATGCAGGCCGCGGCACGTCAATTAGGTTTGCTCCCTTACCCCTTAGACAAGAATTTGTCATCCATCATCAGTGAGGTGGCCGCTGATAACCCGGTGTTGGTTTTTCAAAACCTAGGCTTTGCGTGGTGGCCGCAATGGCACTACGCCGTGGTTGTTGGTTATGACCTTTATACAGACGAATTGATTTTGCATTCTGGTAGCCACAAAAATTATCGCTTGTCCTTTGCCACGTTTACCAAAACATGGGCACGTGCCAATAATTGGGCCCGAGTGCTGACAGATAGTAGTTACCTTCCAGAGACCGCCAAGCCAGCTAGCTATATCTCTACGGCCTATGACTTTGAGCAAGCGGGTGATGTTGAGCTTGCCATGTCGTTCTACAATCTTGCTGCAGAAGAATGGCCGGCTTCAAAACCCGTGCTAACGGCGCAGGCAAATGTTGCTCTTAATCAAGGAGACATTAGCCGAGCGATAAGTTTATTTGCCCAGCTTGTGCAGATGGATGGAGACGACCCCGCGCTGTGGAATAATTATGCCTTTGCACTACTGGCAAAAGGCTGCGCGAATGAAGCGATTACTGCGATCAACACCGCAATAAGTTTAGCGGCTGATCCAGTGTTATATCAAAATAGCCGCGATGAAATAGCGTCTAGCGCAGACACCTCACAGTCATGTCCTGGGATATTCATGCCCAGTAGCGATATATAAGCCTTTATTTTTGTCCGTTAGTTAACACCTGATATTAGTTTGCGCTCGTCGTAAGGCATTGATATTTATGGTCAACAGCTTATGATCAAGACAAACGATGTGGAATAAACCATGGCTGTTAGTGCTCACTAAATAGGGCTTTAATGGGCCCGTTTGCGCAACCTTGGCAAGCCACTTTTCGTTTCGTTAAGACCATCGGTGCGCACATGTTATGAGTTTTGGAGTGAGGTATGAAAACGCATCAAGCAAGATGTGCCTGCGGTGAGGTTCGATACGAATTTTGCGGCCAGCCATATACCGTTTATGCCTGCCACTGTACTCGCTGCCAACAACGCACAGGATCAGCTTTTGGCCTCACAATGATTGTGCCGGCGAATGCTATTACCTTTGTCGGCAAGGGTTTAGCTGAGGATATGTCGAATCAGTCTGGTCCACTGCTTTACTGCGATACATGTAGAAGTTTAATGGCGTATAAATCTGCACCAGATACCTACTGCGTGTTTCCAGGAGCGTTTGACGACAAAACGTGGTTTAAGCCGGTAGCCAATATTTGGGTCCGCAGCGCTCAGCCTTGGGTGACCATTGACCAGCGTTTAAAGTGTTATGAAGAAAACCCAAATTACGCTGAGCTTTATAAACTCTATAAGGGCGCCTCATAACAAGGCGGCCTGTTGTTTCGGTACACGGTTCTAGTTTTCCAGAGCAAAGCATTCGAGCGCTATCTCCCTCCTAAGCAGGTATTCAAGTTCGGCTTTTGACGATTGCTGATCACATTACTTGGAGCCGTCAATGAGCATAAAAAAATAGTATATTTTTTCTGAGTTAGGAATTATGCTCATACCTCCAAATCGCTACGTTTATTCTATCGGCAGCGTCTTGGAAAATGGATATAAAAACAAGACATAAGGATATGAGGCCGTACATATGAGACCCCTCCAGAATTTCAATTACGTGTTTTGTCGAAACGCGCCTTAGCATGAAAGATCAAAATTTCTTCATTAAATTAATGCCTTACGTCAGTTTTGGTGAGCTTTCTCGCCGAGTAAAAAACTCGCATGCGTATTCTTGCAATGTTAATCATACAAAATCTCCGATTTTGGATAGATTATGAAGAAAAAGAGAAAGTCCATAACTAAAGGGCTGGGTGGGCCATATATTCATATTGACCGTCAAGTTGACCGCTATTCTCTACAAGAAATAGAGTTGTACCTTCAAAAAGAAGCAAGGCTTCTTTTATCTGAAGATTTATCTATTCATGTAAAAGTTGTTGATGGATCTATAAAAGCTTACGTTCTTTTTGGGGGCATAACTATTTACAATCTCATGGCTAATTATGGGTCTCTTAGAAGCGGAATCGACCACGTCGTCAAAGATATGCAAACAGTATCCGAAACGATAATCGAAAGATTTTACGATTATGAAAATGTAAGCCCTGATGAAGTAATCTATAAAGCCCGTCGTCAGGGTGTGCCTGGGAAAATACAACGTTACCTGAAAAAGCTCAATAAATTAGATGACTCTACAGTTAATGCAGAACAACGGGTTGATCTTGTCGTCGAATTAGAAGAAGAATTACTTGATATTGTTTATTTACTAGAACACGAAGAAGACAGAAATCTAGTTATAGAGGCATCGCCAGAGCTAATTAGTAATAGCTTACCTGATAATTTACCGGTGCCCGCTAGAGGCGTGCTTGATCTTCGATTTGAAGACGATGACTTCCATCAAGATTATATCTATTATGCGCCAGAAATTGATAGGAAAAATATATCATTACCCCCATCTGTGCCCATAGCACCACAAACAGGAAGTGCTATCTTAATTTCACCAAGGAGAGACGATGACAATGTTTAACAAAGTAAAGCCTTCGAACGACTTTACCGCTACGTGAAATGAGGCATGGAAGAATTCAATAGATTCGGAATTATTGTTAACGAGCTTCAGAAGGAAGTAGAACTGTACGAAGAGCTGTATGGAAACTCTGATGCCGTTTCAATACTTAATCAATCAGCAATGCAGGTGTTTTCAATAATCCAGCGCGCAATGTTTTTTGAAATCGTTACTAGGCTAGCTTCTTTGTTTGACCCTGCTAAAACGGGTAAAGATTCAAATTTATCATTTAAGTATTTACTTGAAAGTGTTGAGGGTAAGTTAGAGCCTAAAACGGAAAGGTTAATAGCTCAAACATTTGAGTTATATGATACGACGGGAATTAAGAATTATCGTAGTAAAGCTCTAGCACATTTAGATTTAAAGCATTATTTGGGTAAAAAAAATCTAGCCACGAATATTTCCTATGAGAGCGTTTCAAATATACTTTCTAACCTTGAAATCCTGATTCGCTCGATACCTGTGGAAGTAGGTCTATTGGCTAAAGATCATGCAATATACCGAGATTCAAGATTACCGGAGAAATCCGGTGGTTTGGCGCTGCTGGCAAAGTTGCAGGTAGTGCATAACAATTAAAGGTATTGGATGTAACAAAGCTGTGCCCATACTTTAGGCGCTCATAATTAAACCGTATCTATGAATTATCAATAATTAAAAGGAAAAAAATGAAAAAATTACAAATTGCACTTTTAATGGCAACATTGGTATTAACTGGCTGCGTGGCAGGTACTCGGAATATCGATCTTGTAACCCCAGACTATAATAATGAAAATAGTGCATCAGGTGACGTTTACATTGTGGCAATTAACGATAAACGAACTTTTGAGCAAAAACCGAGAAATCCCTCTACACCTTCTGTTGACGGTAATTTAAGCAGCACATCAAAGGAAAAACTTTCAACTTTAATTGGCAGGCAGAGAAATGGTTATGGCATGGCAATGGGGGATGTTGCTCTTAATGAGGGTTTGACTATTCAAGATGAGGTGCGTGAATTATTAACTAAAGGTCTAGAAAGTAGAGGCTATAAAGTAGTTGATAATGTGAGTGCCCCTAATCACTTAACTGTAGATGTAGAAAAATTTTGGGCTTGGTTCTCACCTGGCATGTGGTCAGTTAGTTTTGAGTCAAACTTACAATGCAATATCGGATTTAAAAAGGGTATGGATATTAAGCAGATTGATATTACAGGTTACGGAATCAACAAAGGGCAGATTGCAAGCGATGAAAACTGGAAACTGGCTTATCGCAGAGCATACCTTAACTTTTTAGAGAATCTAGATAAGCTGCTTGATGCTGAGGATTTGTAATAATAGGTTAAATCACTAACTGGGTGTTAATAATAGTACAAAATTATAAGCCACAAGACTGCCTATTAACTCGTTGGAATGAGGTAACATGGAAAAAATTATTATTACTATCTTACTTTCTTCATTTTTATCTGGATGTGCATCAACAGGTAAAAAATTTTCTTCTTTAGAGAAAGCTCAAAGCGATAAATCATTAATCTATGTGATGAGAGCGTGGAGATTGTATAGAGGGGCAGCAACACTTGATGTATATATTAATGATGAAAAAATTGGAAATCTGCCAAATGGTAGCTTTTTGCCTGTCGAGGTCGAGCCGAGCGATGGGATTGTAACAATATCAGCTTCAATGAGTGCAAAAATTATAGGCTGGCACCACGCTCCAATGTCGATTGAATATCAAATTAAAGAAAATGAAACTAAATTTTTTATGCTGGATTCAATAACAAATTATTTTATACCTGTTTCTTCTTTTTACGTTGCAGGTGTCGATATTGATTTGTTTGAGCTTGGAAAGGAAGAAGCACTGAAAGTACTTCCCAAGCTTAGTTTGGCAAAATAAATTTCCTTAAAAGTGACTCTCAGCTCTTGGTATTTTCAGTTAGGAATGGCTTTGGTGTTTACGGCGCAAAGGTATAGTTGGCTGCTTCGTGAAGACCTCTTAACTCGGCGCTGTAACTCAAAATGAGGACTTATTGTGTACATTAAAGAAGTGGCTGGGCTTACTGGGGCTAGCAGGAAGGCTATTTACTTATATGAAGAGATGGGCCTGCTGCCCGCTATTTCGCGCGATGAAAATAAGTATCGAGCGTATACCCTTCACCATGTCAAACTAATAAGACTAATAAAAAGAGCGCAAGAGCTTGGCTTTAAGCTCGCTGAAATTGTGCCGATTATTGAGGAAAAACAAGCAAGCCATCAATTTCCAACTGAGCTGGTCATTGACAAGATTAAGCTGAAACGAGCCTCTATAGAGTCTGAAATAGCGGCCCTTAATGAGAGATTCCGTGGGCTTGGTGAGCTAATGCATGAGGTTAGTATCACCGACTTTTGAAGAACTGAGTAGTCTGCAGGCTTGACCTTGCCCCATGGGGAAAGGGGTACCCTACCATTTGACGCATTTTTGGAGGGATATCTATGAGTAAGGTCTGTCTTGTAACCGGTGCCAATGGGCATTTGGGAAACAATCTTGTACGTCAACTTCTCGACGAAGGTTATACCGTAAAAGCTGGGGTGCGTGACATCGCGTGTACAGCTCCGTTTGAGGGGCTGAATTGTGAGTTGGTGTATGTCGACATCTTGGACAAAGCTTCGATAGATCAGGCTTTGCAGGGTGTTGATATCCTCTTTCAGGTGGCCGCAGTGTTTAAGCATTGGGCCACAGACCCTGAGAAGGACATTGTCCAAACCAATGTTTTAGGTACTGAGATAGTGCTTGAAGCAGCTGCAAGAGCAAAACTTGAAAAGGTTGTTTACATCAGTTCAGTTGCTGCTGTTGGTCATGATGGGAGTCCACTATCCGAAGACCGTTGGAATACTGATTTGTCGAACCCTTATTATCGCTCCAAAATTTTGTCTGAGAAAAAAGCTTACGAGGTAGCGAATCGGCACGGCTTATGGATGGTGGTTATTCTGCCTGCGGCAATGGTTGGTCCCAATTGTTTTAAGCTGACCCCTACGATGGAATACATTAGAGCAGTTTTGAAGAACGAGTTACCTTTTGACCCTCAGTTTTTCTTCAACTTTGTTGATGTTCGCGATGTCGCACGCGGATCGATATCCGCCATGTCAAACGGCCAGAGTGGAGAGCGTTATATTCTTGCAAACATCAAATCCTTGTCGATGGATGACGTGGTTACCGCGTTGAACACAGACTCAATCGCGTTGCGAGTTAGAACTCGAGCGAAAGCGCCGAAATGGTTATTACTCCTCGTTGCGTGGGTACAAGAAACGGTGTCGATGTTTAGCAGGAAGGAGGCTAGCTTAACGGTCAGTCAAGTTAAGACATTCTTTAACGTTCATCAGGAATATGATATTTCGAAAGCGCGAAATGCACTTCAGTACAGTCCGGCAATGCCTAGCCAAGCGATTAAGGCAGCTGGCGAATATTTGAGTGTCCGCCTCTGATTCACTTTAGCCAAACTTGATGGTTGCTAAAGAGTGATAGCTGCGCTTAATTCTTTTCTCTCTGGGATTTGGGTGGTGGATAAAAAGCCCTGCAATGTTTTTGCTTAAACATTGCAGGGCGATCTTTGGGGGCAGTTAGATTTCCCCGTTTTTACTAGATGCTTTGCCTAGAGGCGACCTTTTTTATTTTGTTTGGCTTGGGCAAACAAGGCGGCCATTGTCGAGTTAGGATCTTTTTGCGGGGCCTGCTTGGCGGCGGGTGCTGCTCGCCGGTTATTGCGTCGCTCTCCACCGGTATTGCTAGATTCCTGTTCGCTCGCTTTGTCGTCTAGACGCATTGATAGCGCTATGCGTTTGCGCTGCACGTCAATTTCCATCACTTTGACTTTGACAATGTCACCGGCTTTGACCACAGTGCGTGGGTCTTTAACATATTGGTTGGCTAGCGCCGAAATATGTACCAAGCCGTCTTGGTGTACGCCAACATCAACAAAGGCACCAAAGTTGGTAACGTTGGTTACTACGCCTTCTAGAATCATATCGGCTTGAAGGTCTGATATTTTTTCAATTCCGTCTTTGAATGTGGCGGTTTTAAAATCAGGTCTGGGATCGCGTCCCGGTTTGTCGAGTTCGGCAACAATGTCGGTCACCGTGGGAATACCAAAGCGTTCGTCGGCATATTCGCTGGGTTTAAGGGTTTTCAGAAAGCGACTATCACCAATAACGTCGTTGACGGCACGGCCGCAGCGATTGACGATTTTTTCTACCACGCTGTATGACTCTGGGTGAACAGCGGAGCCATCTAATGGATTTTCACCGCCCATGACCCGCAAGAAGCCGGCCGCTTGCTCAAAGGTTTTGGCACCAAAACGACTAACGTCCATTAATTGCGCGCGGCTTTTAAATGCGCCGTGTTGATCGCGAAACTCAACAATATTGGCCGATATACTTTGATTAAGCCCTGAAACACGGGCTAATAATGCCGGTGAGGCGGTGTTCACATCCACACCCACGGCATTTACACAGTCTTCAACGACGGTTTCTAACGTGCGAGATAGGGCAGTTTGAGAGACATCGTGTTGGTATTGGCCAACACCGATAGACTTTGGATCAATTTTTACTAATTCGGCCAATGGGTCTTGTAAGCGACGCGCAATGGAAATTGCCCCACGAATAGTAACGTCCAAATTGGGAAATTCGCGCGCTGCGTATTCAGAGGCAGAGTAAATAGACGCGCCAGATTCGTTTACCATCACGCTAGTGCAGCCAAGTTCGGGGCGGGCTGAAAGTAGATCTTTAACAAAGCGCTCGGTTTCGCGGCTAGCGGTGCCGTTACCAATGGCGATGAGTTCGATATTGTGCTTTTTGATCATTGCCAGAAGGATGGCGGCTGACTCAGCGATTTTATTTTGCGGTGGCGTTGGGTAAATTGCACAGTGGTCCACGACCTTGCCTGTTGCATCAATGGCGGCAACTTTTACGCCGGTACGCATGCCGGGGTCAAGACCAATGGTTGCTCGCTGGCCAGCGGGGGCAGCCAGTAATAAATCTTTTAGGTTTTGAGCAAAAACATCTATAGCGGCAGTGTCAGCTAGCTCTCGTAATTGGCCTAATAGGTCGGTTTCCAAGTGGGTGTAGAGCTTGATGCGCCAGGTCCAGCGGATGACTTCTTTAAGCCAGGTATCTGCCGCACGGCCTTCATCAATGACATTCCAATGTTTGGCTACCATGATTTCACAGGGGTGAACGGTGCCTTCTTCTTCGTTAAATTTAATGGCTAAGCTGAGAATACCTTCATTGCGACCACGGAACATCGCCAATGCACGGTGTGAGGGTGTTGTTTTCAAGGGTTCGCTGTGGGAGAAGTAGTCGCGAAACTTCTCGCCTTCAGACTCTTTGCCGGTCATCACCGAACTACATAGAAGGCCATCATTCCAGAGAAATTGACGGAGTGTGGCGAGCAGGTCAGCGTTTTCGCTGAGGCGCTCCATGAGAATATATTTTGCGCCGTCTAGTGCCGCTTTGACGTCGGCAACACCAAGTTCTGCGTTGATGTAGTCCAGGGCAAGTACCGCAGGGTCTTGGCTTGGATCATTAAACAAGGTATCTGCTAATGGCTGTAAACCCGCTTCTATTGCGATTTGCCCCTTGGTGCGGCGCTTGGGTTTGTACGGCAGGTACAGATCTTCGAGGCGATTTTTGGTGTCGGCGGCCAGAATGTCTTTTTCTAGCTCTGGTGTCAGTTTTTCTTGCTCGCGAATACTATTGAGTATGCTTTCTCTGCGATCTTCTAGCTCTCGCAGGTAGCCCAGCCGTGTTTCCAAGTCGCGCATTTGGCTGTCATCTAAGCCGCCGGTGACTTCTTTACGGTAGCGAGAGATAAAGGGAACGGTTGCGCCTTCGTCTAACAGGGTGACGGCGGCACTGACTTGCGCTTCTTTTACGCCCAGTTCTTGGGCTATACGGCTGGGGATGGAGTTCATAGTTCTTTTTTGTCCGGTTTCAGAAGCCGGACATTATGCAAAAACTATGGGTTGGGTGCGAGTCTTGACGTGCAGATTTATCGTTAATCTGTCATCGCGAGCGCTTCAAATAAGGCGCAGCATTCATCGTAAAAATATCGGTACTCTAATCGTAAATGTTGCGACACCAGAGACATCACCTGAAACACTCCTTGGTGAATCATAATCTCATTACTGGTGGTGCGTTCACGCAGTTGATTGTAGTTGAGCCAGAAGGTGAGTGACATGGCAACGTTGTCGCAAAGTCGCTCAAGGAGAATGTCGTCTACTTCGATAATTTCTTGTTCGCGTAGATCAAGCGCCACTGCGCGAGCGGCCTGAACTTTAAGTGCTAGCAACTTAGTGAAGCGTTTAGCTATTTGAGGGTAACGCTGGAGAATATCATTGAGATTACGATACAGATAGCGGTGATTAAAGATGTGTTCAAAAACAATATAGAGATAAAACCAGGCATCTTTTGCACTGAGATTTTTTTCTATGGGCGCGTTTAAAATATCGGTTAATTCAATTTCAAAGGCGGTGAACAACTCCTGAATAATGACTTCTTTGCCGCGAAAGTGGTAGTAAAGATTTCCTGGGCTAATATCTAATTCGTTGGCGATGTCGACGGTGGTAACGTTGGGTTCACCTTCCGCATTAAACAAACTTAAGCTGCTTAACAAGATTTTATCGCGGGTTTTCATTCGTGTCGCTGAACTCCTGTGAACGATGCCACAAGGTGCCATGAAGCGAGAGTGGTGTCTAGTCGTGATTAATTGCGAGTAAAACGTAAACAGCCTCCACCAATGTGACTTGGGGAGGCTGTATTAAGGCGTTTGAGTTGCCGCTTAGCGGCTAACTAGTTTGCCTTATTCTGCTTTAGCGGCTGCTTTTTTTGCAGGAGCTTTACGCGGAGCTTTTGCTTTTGGTGCGGCAGTTTTTGCTGCTGTGGCTTTGGTTGCCGGTGCTTTAGCTGCTGCAGGCTTGCTTGCCTTGGTTAGTGCATCAACTTTCTTGCTGAGTGCATCTAGTTTTTTCTCAAGGCGCTGCATGTCGTCGGCGCTAGCAGTGTGGCCGAAGCCAAGGCTAGAGCGCATTTTGCTGATGCGTTCTTCAATGGATACGGTTTTACCAATACTGGTAACTTCACCCAGCTTTTCACGAGCTTGAGTTTCAAGGCGAGTGCCTTTGTCGACCAAGTCTGTGAACAGACGAGGGGTTTCTTTACTGGCCTTTTCGTAGCGATCCTGTGCTTCGTCATACGCGCGGCCATAAGCGCCAAGGCCGGCAAGCCAAATGCTTTTTGCCAGTTCACTTGCCTGATTAGTCACTTCTTTAAGATCTTGCAGGCTTTTTTTACTGTCTTTGCTCATGGTGTTCTCCATTGCAAAATGGGTAATTGAAAATTTTGGCAAATACGCGGGGCAATATACCAACAAAAATAGGTTCTGCGCTCAGTTATGAAAAAAAGCACGATGGCCAAGTGGCGCATCGTGCGAAAGCATAGGTGAGATACAGACCTAGGATTGGATACCTGAAAGCAGGTATCGAATGCTTACGATGCAGTGGCTTCAGCTACCGCTTCAACTACTTCATCACTACTGCCTGAAACTTTGCCTTTCACTTTGTCAAAGTTTGCACGCAATGTTTTCATTTGACCTTCTACTGCAGCATTGCTTTCGCTTTTGAGCTCTTCAAATTTAGCGATAGCTTGTGCTTTAGTGTCGTTAAACTTGACGACGACTTGAGATTTGCTGCTTTCAATTTTGCTTGTTAACTGTGTTTTGCTTTCTTCAAACTTAGTTAGGGTGTCACTTTGTACTTTTTCACCACGAGCGACTAAGCTGTCAAATAATTCGTTGCGTTTGCTGTAAGCGTCTTTATATTTGCTTTCAGTTTCTTTTAACTTGGCTTCAGTTTGTTTCAGAAGGTCTTGGCTTTGCTCAAATACTTTGCCGGCTAGACCAAGATTAGCAAGAAATACGTCTTTTGCTATTGCACTGGCTTTTTCAATTTTACTTGCTTCGGTCATACTGAGGTCCTCATAGAAAATGTAAGGGCTTATGTAGTGCGTATTGGCACCTAACTCAGCCGAGAACGACATAAGCTCGCTGATTGATGGTTAGATTACGGATAAAAATTAGAAACCGCATACTAAAATCCTATTTGTCTTGGTGTATTCCCTTATTCTTACCGTTGGCTACTACTTGCTAGGGTGACAGATGATCAATCTTGATTGCGTCCATGACGTTATTAAGGTTATATAGCTGTTACCATATTTAGGCCTCAATGAGGTTTATCCCAACGGTGTGAGATGAGTGGCAGCTTCAGCAAGCACCGTTCTGGCAGATTAAGGGGAAATCATGGATAAAAATAATAATATGGATCGCGTCGCAAGCCTTGGAGCACCGAGCTTTTTCAGTACCGCCAAGGAATTACGAGTAATCTTTGAAATGTTAGCGATGGCATCGTTTCGGTCACGCCTAGATAAAATTAAGTGTGGTGATGGGCATCCCGTGGTTGTTGCGCCATCATTTATGACTGGCGATGGTGGCACAGCGGCGTTGCGTGGATTTTTACGGCGTTCTGGATTTGCGGGGTATGGCTGGGAGCAGGGTAGAAATACTGGGCTGCGAGAACAGACATATTTAGAGTATGAGCGCCATGTAAAGGATTTGGCGGCACGTCATTGCCGTAAAGTCAGCTTGGTGGGCTGGAGTCTCGGGGGTGTCTATGCGCGAACGGCAGCGCATAAAAACCCCGATATTGTCCGTCAGGTAATTACCTTGGGTTCACCCATTCATATTCCAGATATGAATGGTGTAACGGGGCCAGTTCTTAAGCTATATGAGGCCTTAAATCCAGGTGCAATGACTGACCCGATGCTGGAGTGGGGCGATTGTTGGCGTTCAGTTCCAGCAGTGCCGTCGACAGCGATTTACAGTGAAGGTGACGGTATTGTCGATTGGAATTTTTGCGTTGATAAGGAGCATAGTAGCCAAACCGAAAATTTACGGGTGCCGGGCAGCCATGTTGGTCTCACGCATAATCTCGCTGTGATGTATGCGATTGCAGACCGGTTGGCACAACGTGAAGGGCAGTGGCGCCCCTTTGATTTGACTGGTTTAAGAGGCCGCGTTTACGGCCGAACAGCGGCTATGACGCCGGCACAAGCTTAATGAGATTCGGATAAGAGTTGTTCTAGGCAATGCTCTTGGATACCGTAAAAGCGTTTTAGCTCGGCAATTTGCTCTAATATCGCGCTGTTGTTGCGTGGCTGCACGCGTTTTTGGGCCAGTATCATTTTGTTTTTATTAGTGTGTTCTAACGAAATAAACTCAAAAACTTGGGTGTCGTAGCCATTGGCTTCTAGTAGCAGTGCACGTAAACCGTCAGTGACCATTTCGGCCTCTTGGCCGAGGTGAATGCCGTGTTGTAGCAGCGGAGCCAGTATTGAGGGGCTTTTTAACTGAGGTCTTATTTGCTTGTGGCAACAGGGCGAGCACATAATGATATTGGCGCCACTGCGAATGCCCATATTGATGGCGTAATCGGTAGCGATGTCACAGGCGTGTAGCGCGATCATGATGTTAATATTCTGCGCGGCAAAATGCTGTACGTCACCCTGTTCAAATTTAATACCGCTGAGTTGTAAGTTGGCGGCGGTTTGGTTGCATAAATCGACTAGGTTTTGACGCAGTTCAACGCCGGTGACCCGGGGTTCTATCGCGAGGGTGTCGTTAAAATAATCGTGGATAGCAAAGGTGAGGTAGGCTTTTCCCGAGCCGAAGTCGGCAATATGAATATCTTGCTGAGTCGTGAGGCCAGTATTTTCGATAGCGCCAGATAATACTTCGATAAACTTATTAATTTGCTTCCACTTGCGAGACATGGCCGGAATGATTTGACCTTGCGCATCGGTAACGCCAAGGGCGGTTAAATAGGGCCGGTCTTGGTTAACAAAGCGGTGTTTCTTTCGGTTATGTGATAGCTGCTGTTCTGTCGTGTTGCCCGTGCCTTGGGCTTTTAGCTTATGTTCGCTAATCAGTGCTTTGCCCTTTTTGCTGAACCGCAATTGTATTTCTATGTGCTGGGTGACTAGGTGAGCATTTTTGTAGTCGCTTCCCAGCCATTGCGCAAGGAGGATATTCGATTCGTCTAGGTTGAGGTTTTTGGTGATGTGCTGTGTCTGATATTCGTATAAAAACGAAAGCAGTAGGGTGTCTTTTAGTAAGACGGGCCTGATGGTTACGCGTTTTAATTGCGGTTCATTACCCTGATATTTTGAGAGCACCAAGCGTTGCAAGGCATTGTCATTGAAGGCCTGCTGAAATTGTTTTAGAAAGTATTGGATTTCTTCAGGCTGGTTTGACGCTGACATGATTGATTGAAATTCTGTGTTGATAAACGTGGCGACAGTATAAAGCAATGGTGATGTATTTTGTTCTGGCGAAAAAAAGGGCAGCGTTTTGGCTGCCCTTCTTAATGCTTAGGTCTTTAGTGCTTAGGCTTTAGGGCCTGCAGCGACAATAGCATCAGATACATCAAACTTTTTGATGTTCTCTTGGAACATCTTCGCCAGTTTCCCTGCTTCGGTGTCGTAGGCGTCAATGTCTCCCCACGATTTACGTGGGTTGATGTACTTGGCGTCTACTCCGGGAATTGAAACCGGAATGCTCAGGTTCAATGCGTCGAGTGTTTCGGTTTCTGCGCCAATGAGTGCACCGCTTTGCGCTGCTGCCACAACCGCACGAGTTACTGGAATTGGGAATCGTGATCCGGTGCCACCTGCAGCTCCTGAGCCGCCAGTCCAACCTGTGTTGATAAGGTAAACCTGTGAGTCGAAATCTTCGATACGCTTCATTAGCAATTCAGCGTACTCACCGGCTGCACGAGGCATGAAGGGAGCACCAAAACAAGTAGAGAAGGTTGGGTGAATACCCGCTTCTGCGCCTAATTCGGTAGAGCCAACACGTGCGGTGTAGCCACTTAAGAAGTGAAAGGCTGCCGCTTCTTTCGAGAGAATCGAAATAGGAGGAATAACGCCTGACACGTCACAAGTAAGGAAGATAACGGTTTTAGGCTCGCCGGCAGCATTCTCAATAACGCGTTTTTCAACATTTTCGAGTGGGTAGCAGCAGCGACCGTTTTCGGTAAGGCTTGTATCGTCGTAATCAGCGTGACGGCTGTCATCGTCAATAACAACATTCTCTACGATAGAGCCGAAACGGATCGCATCCCAAATAATGGGTTCGTTTTTCTGGCTCAGGTTGATTGTTTTTGCGTAGCAACCACCTTCGATATTGAAGACGGAGCCTTTTGCCCAACCGTGTTCGTCGTCGCCAATTAGGTAGCAGCTAGGGTCTGCAGACAGGGTGGTTTTACCTGTGCCTGACAAGCCAAAGAATAAGGTGGTGTTGCCTTCTTCATCTACGTTTGCTGAGCAGTGCATCGGCATAACGTCTTTTTCAGGCAACAAGAAGTTCTGAACAGAGAACATCGCTTTTTTCATTTCGCCCGCATAACGCATGCCGGCAAGCAGTACTTTGCGCTGAGCAAAGTTGATAATAACGCAGCCGTCAGAGTTGGTGCCGTCACGCTCAGGATCACATACAAAGCCTGCGCAGTTGATAATTGTCCACTCTTCTTTGGCTTTTGGATTGTATTTGCTTGGGCGAACAAACATATTGCGACCAAACAAACCCTGCCATGCAGTTTGAGTGTTTACGACAACGGGGATGTAGTGATCTTCGTGAGCACCAACGTGCAGGTTAGAGACAAAGCTGTCTTGTTCTGCGAGGTAATCTTCTACGCGTGTCCACAATGCGTCGAATTTAGCAGCGTCAAAAGGACGGTTTACGCTAGTCCAATCGATAGAATCTGAGGTAGATGGCTCTTGAACAATGTAGCGGTCAGCGGGTGAGCGACCAGTGCGCTTGCCGGTAGTGACGACTAGAGCGCCAGTATCGGCTAGCCGGCCTTCGCCGCGGCTCAGCGCTTGTTCAATTAGTTGTGGCGGTGTTAAATCTTGGTAAGTCGTTGTTTCAGCACTCATTCTCTGTTTCCTGTCACGTAATCCTGAGAGCAGCCGTGGTCTAGCAGTGGGGTCGGGAGCAAATATGACCCCTAGTGGCCGGGTAATTTGGGGCGCCATTATTACAAAAAACTTATAGTAGCGCTAACTTTTGCTTATATTAAATCTGGGTTTGGGTATTTTTGCCGTCTTAATGTCGTGTGATGTCACTACTTTGGTTAAATAAAGCGGCGATGTCGGCGGGGCTAAATTGGTATAAGCGGTTGCAAAACTCGCAGTTGGTCTCTATTTGGCCGCGCTCTTGAATGATGTCGTCAAGTTCCGCTTGGCCAATAGACAGCAGAGCATTTTCAACGCGTTGGCGGCTACATTGACAGCGAGCGACCAAGGGTTTGGCTTCAAATAGTCGCACGGCATCTTGGTGATAGAGGCGGTAGAGTAAGGCATCGGCATCTAATGTGAGAAGTTCTTGGTTCTGAACGGTGTCGGCAATGGTGGTGAGGTGTTGCCAGCGATCTTTGTCGGGCGATTTGCTGGGTAATTCTTGTAACATAAGTCCGGCTGCACAATTGGCGTCTGCGCTAAGCCAGATACGGGTAGAAAGTTGCTCGCTTTGTTCAAAATAGGCTTCTAGGCAATGCGCTAAGCTGTCACCGTCTAAACTGACAATGCCTTGGTAACGTTTGCCGTGTTTGGGATCTATGGTCATCGCGAGCTGCCCGTTGCCAATCAGGGTACTAAAGTCGAGGCTCATGGCTTGGTTGGCATCGCGGGCAATGGCGCGTAGCTCCCGCTCTGAATTGGCTTCAGCCATAATTAAGGGGACTTCACCGTCGCCTCTTACTTGCAGTATTAATGAGCCTTCAAATTTGATGGTGGCGCTTAGCAGGCTTGCTGCAGCAAGGAATTCACCCAATAAATTTGCAACACCGGGTGGGTAGTGATGGATGCTGAGGATGTCTTGGTAGCTTTTTTCTAAGCGCACGTGTTCACCGCGAACTTCGGTATTGTCAAAAATAAAGCGGTTAATAGTGTCGCTCATGAGTGATTGGCTTCCGTTGTTAAAGGGGGCGAAATTATACGCGGTTTGGCTTTGATTATCTGTGGCTGAGCCTATTCACCGATACGCTGAAAGCGGTGAATTTGCCGGCGTTGCTTTTTATTGGGACGCTCGGAGTGGGCAAAGGCAGAACCGAGTGCTTTGCGGTCAGCGGCGTGTTGTTCACGTAGGGCAATACTGTCGGCGGTTTCTTCATATAACAGGGCTGCTTGGGGCGCGCCTCGACGCTGATCTGATAGCGCAAGGATGGTGACCGTTTTAGTGTCAAACCCCACTCGCACATTCAATTCGGCGCCGATTTGGACTTCTTTACTGACTTTACAGCGGTCACCATTGTATTGAACTTTGCCACCTTCGATGGCTTGTTTTGCCAGATTACGGGTTTTATAAAATCGCGCTGCCCATAGCCATTTGTCGAGTCGGATGCCGCTGTTAGAAGGTGATTGTGCCATAGCGTTTTCTATTCTGAGAGTGACTGATCAAGCTTAATGATAGCTTTAATTCGATGGTGGTGTAATCGGCAAAATTTCAGCAAAACTGAGCACCGCAGGGTAAGGCAGAGTATCACGCAGGGCTTGTTTGCTATCGGGTTGACGCAGCGTGAGCAAGTGGCGAATCCCAAAGGCTGCAGCAGAATCTAAAACGCTGGTGGTGTCGTCGACCAACAGGGTGCGTTCAGGATTGAAGTGCCAGCGCTGTTGAAGCTGCTGCCAAAAAGCGGGATCTTCTTTGGGCTTACCAAATTCATGCGAGCTCACCATCTTGGTGATGTGTTGGCCAAGGTCGGTGTATTCTAATTTGAGGTCGAGGCTACCACGGTGCGCGTTTGTGACTAGCCAGATATTGCAGTGGCTGTCGTTCAGGGCGCTAAGAAAAGCTTTGGTACTGGGGTGTGGTGCGATTAAGTGGGCTACTTCGCGCTTGAGGGCAACAATATCTACCTTGAGCTGCTCGGACCAGTAATCAAGGCAATACCAATTTAAGGAGCCTTTTTCTGCCATTATGCGATTAAGTAAGTCTTCACTAATATGGCTGGGGTCGCCACCGTGGATGTCGGCATAACGGCGAGGTAAATGCTGGGTCCAGAAAAAATTATCGTAGTGTAAGTCTAGCAGGGTGCCATCCATATCAAGGAGGACGGTATCTATTGCTTGCCAGTCAATCATAAGGTGCCATACTTAATGGCACAGGGTTTAACTACCTACCCGTGCCGGGTTGAATTTGGTGCTGACCGCATCACGCATTTCGATGATTTCAGCATAGTTAACGTTTAACCACCACTCGGCGCGATTGCTGCCATATTGGCTTATCGAGTTTAGATTGCGACGCATTTCTTGAAAAATAACCCCGTCTTTTTTGCCTGCACCGTTCATTTGTTTACCCTCGTGCTTGTCTTAGTTCCTAAGAACTTGGTGTCGAGGAATCAAAGTACTGAGAGCGGCGTGGATGCAGTATAGGGAAAACCCCTTACTGAGTGAACCCGCGTGTTTAAACTGTGAACAGCGTACGGTTTTAGTGTGTCACAGCAGCAGCTAATCTTAGGTTTTTAGTTAGGATTAGCTGTGCTGAGGTGCTAGCGGCTTTGATTGCCGCTCGGAATTTCATTGAATGCGAGGCCTTTATCTGCTCGGGGTTCCTGGGGGAGGCCAAGCACTTGTTCGGCAATGACGTTACGCATAACTTCATCGGTACCGCCTGCCAAGCGAATGCCCGGAGAGAATAAGACGGTTTTTTGGAAATGAGCTTGTTGTTCTGCCAAATTGGGGTCGCTGATGACACCGGCGTCGCCCATTAATTGAATGGCGTAGTTGGAAATGTCTTGGTTCATCACGGCACCGACGAGCTTGCCCAGTGCGGCTTCGGCGCCGGGCATGCCGCCCTGAGCCACGGCGGTGAGCATCCGGTTGGTAGCGGCTTTTATACCTGCGTGTTTGTAATACCACTCGGCGAGATGCTCGCGAACAGCAGGGTTTGCGCTGATGGGTTCGCCGTCGATGTGCAGGCCTTTTACGAGCTGTAAAAATTCGGGGAAACCATCGGGTTGTACACCGGCAATGGCCAAGCGCTCGTTCATCAAAACTAGCAGAGCCGCTCCCCAGCCACCGCCGACTTCTCCCAAGCGGTAAGCGTCTGGGATCACGGCGTTGTTGAAAAATACCTCGTTGAAATGAGCGCCGCCGTCCATTTGTTTTATGGGCTTAACTTCAACCCCGGGTTGATTCATGTCGATAAAAAACATGGTCATGCCGCGATACTTCGAGATACTTGGATCGGTACGGCATAAGATGACCCCGTAATCTGAGTGTTGAGCGCCAGATGTCCAAATTTTTTGGCCGTTGATTATCCAGTTGTCGCCATCGGGCACCGCGCTTGTTCGCAGCCCTGCCACGTCAGAACCGGCGCTGGGCTCAGAAAACATTTGACACCATACCGACTCGGCACTTGCCATTGGGGGCAGCAGCGCTAGCTTTTGTTCTTCGCTAGCAAAATGCATCAATGCTGGCCCGCAATTGCCAATCCCAATTACAAAATAACCATCGGGTTCGGCATAGTTTGCAACTTCCTGCGCCCAAATAACTTTGTGAATATCACTGAGGCCTGCGCCGCCATATTGTTTGGGCCAGTTGAGGCATGCATAGCCAGCATCGGCGACTTTTTTATACCATGCTTTCGCATCTTGATAGGCTTCTGATTGCGCTTTGCGGCCGCTGTTTGCAGATTTGGGGCGGGCGTTATTCTGAAGCCATTGACGTATTTCGGCGCGAAATTCGGCCTGCTCAGGTGAGTCTTTAAAATCCATGGGTTTTCCTTAGCAAAGTTAGCGGCCAATCAAGAAGCGAGGAGTCGGTCTACCAACGCATTTTTCCAGTGAGGGTTGCCCCCCAGCAGGGTTGAGAGTGATTGTGCGCGGCGATAATAAAGGTGGCAGTCGAATTCCCAGGTAAACCCCATACCGCCGTGAGCTTGAATATTCTCTTTGCTGCACAGGTAAAACGCATCTATGGCGCTAACGCGTGCGGTGGCAGCGGCAAGCGCGAGCTCAGGGGCTTTAGCGGAGAGCGCCCAAGCGCCGTAATACGCATTGGATTTTGCTAATTCTTTTGCCACAAACATGTCTGCTAATTTATGTTTGATGGCCTGAAACGACGCGACTTGGCGACCAAAGGCATAGCGGTCAGTGGTGTACGCTTTTGCTGTTTCTATGGCTGCTTCACAGCCGCCTACTTGCTCAAACGATAGTAATACCGCGACATGATCAAAGACCTGCTCTACAGCTTGTAAGGCGGGCATTTCGCCATCTAGGTGTGTGACGGGGGTGTTGTTAAAAACAAGTTCAGCGCGGGGAAGGCTTGGATCTAGGTTGTCTTGATTACGGCGAGTGACGCTACTGTGTTTGAGGTCAACCCAATAAAGAGCGGTTTCGTTATGTTCATTAGTTGCGGTAACAATGGCATTATCGGCGATCATGCCATGTAAAACCGTATTTTTATTACCACTTAAATGCTTTTCTCTGACTTGGCAGGAGCCTGAGTTTGCACCTACGGCAGCGGTACTGATGATGTCACCGCTGGCTAAGGTTGGCAGCCAATCGGCTTGTTGTTGTTCTGATGCGGCGATTTTGATGAGCTCGGTGCCAAGGTATACCGATGCAATGAAGGGGGTTGGTGCGATGGCGCGCCCTAATTCCATCGCGATAACACACAGTTCAAGATAACCAAGGCCAAGACCACCATGTTCTTCGGCAATGGCAATAGCGGGCCAGCCGAGATCAATCATTTGCTTCCAGAGTTTGCTGTCAAACTCGGCGCTGCCTTCCAATACGGCCCGCACTACAGATGGGCTGCATTCTTTGCTGAGCATTAAGCGCGCTTGTTCTTGGATGTTTTTCTGGTCTCCAGAAAAATCGAAATTCATGCCTATCTCCTGAGCATTTCACCATCATACGGGCAGTATGAGTATGCTCAGCAGCTTATGGCTATGTTTGCTAAGTCTCAATGACAAAACGGACCAAGCGTATAGCCGATTAGGCCAGTGCGGGTGTGATACCCGCAGGGTTTAGAGTGACAGCGCAAGCAAACTAGCTTTGAAACGCTCTTTGGTGGTGGGGATTTGCCGGTAGGACAAAACAAGGCGCCCTACAATTTGGATCAGGTCGTCAATGTTAACATTGCGGCCATTGCGCTCGTTATAGCCATCTAGGGGATCTTTTAATAAGTCGCGCCAGTAAGCGTCGGACTCATCGTTATCGATATGGGGTGATGCCTCGGCGGCATTGGCACCAGACACTAAATCTAATTTTCCCGCTTCAGGTGGTTTGTAACTGGCGGCGAACCAGATACATTCTTGTAGCATCAGTGGAAAATTATTGTCATAGAGTTTGGCGACATCAAAAACTTTGGAAAACATACGCTGGCGTTCAATGTCGATTAACGCAGCAATGATGTCTGATTTACCGTTAAAGTATCGATATACCGTACGTCTTGTCACATTGGCAACTTTGGCGATGTCTTCTATCGTTGTCGACTTTATGCCTTTAGTGATGAAGCAATCTACCGCAGATTTAAGGAGAATTTTCTTTCCGGTATCGAGGTCGTCAACTCTAGCTCCATTTCCCCAGCGCTTGTTTGTTTTCATTCCCGTGTACCTTTTACTCAATGTCCATTGTCACCATCTTACCATGTTGTAACCTTGTGTTTGAGATTACAGCGCCCTTATTTGATAGGGGATTGTACGTATCTTTGGGTGTTTTTAAGGGATAAGGTTCAATCCTGTGCCGCACTGGCACAGAGAGTTGGGGCTGTAAGTGGTTAGGTGCTTATTGATTTGGCAGGGGCTTTTCTAGCACAAATTGGTAAACATCTATGGAGTTAGCGCGAAAGCCGCCTTCACAATAACTCAGGTAGTAGTGCCACATCCGCTGAAAGCGTTTATCAAAGCCCAACGGGGCAATTTCTTCCCAGCGATGATGAAATACATCATTCCATTCACGCAATGTGCGTGCGTAACCTAAGCCAAACGCTTCTTCATCATCTACCTTTAACCCTGCGAGTTTAGCTTGCTCACGAAAGATGTCGGGAGTGGGCAGCATGCCGCCGGGGAAAATATAGGTTTGGATGAAGTCTGGGTTGCTTCGGTATTGTTCAAAGCGCTGGTCTTCGATAGTAATTATTTGGATAGAGGCCTTACCACCTGGTTTGAGGCGATCAAATACGGTGCTGAAATACGTTGGCCAATATTTTTCACCGACGGCTTCAAGCATTTCTATAGAGACAATATGGTCATATTCGCCGGTGGTGTCGCGGTAATCTGTAAGGCTAAATTCGGCCGTGCCAAGGGTTTGGGTGTTAGCTAAGCGCTGTTGGGCAAATTCTAGCTGTCTTTCAGACAGCGTAATGCCATGTAGTGATACGTTTTTCTGGCTACATACCTGCTCTGCAAAGCCGCCCCAACCACAGCCAACTTCAAGAATACGGTCGCCATCTTGAATATTGAGTAAATCGATAATGCGCTGGTATTTTGCGTATTGAGCTTGGGCGAGTGTTTGCTGATCAGAGCTATAGTAGGCGGCTGAGTAAGTCATGCTAGGGTCTAGCCACTGCTGGTAAAACTCGTTACCAAGGTCATAGTGATAGGAAATATTACGCCGACTGCCGCGCTTGCTATTGGCATTGCGCTGATGTCGCCACTTTTGGAAAAGGCCTTCTAATTTTCCGCTGTCGAGCATCCCCTCAAAATGCGTTTCATTGATGGCTATCCACTCCACCAGCATGGCAAGGTCAGGGCTGTCCCAGTCACCGTCTATATAGGCTTCACTCCAACCAACAGAGCCGCCAGTAATGGCTTTACGTACCGGTTTCCAGTTGTGTAGCACAATGACCGGGTTGAAGTGTTCGCAGGGATGCTCGCCCAATTCAATACTGTTGCCATTGGGAAGGGTGAGACGCAAAACCCCTTGGGCTGCATGGGATAAAGGTGCGAGGGCTTTGGTCACCATTTGCTGTTGGCGCCTTGCCCACCAGCCGGTATCTACATTATTTACCAGAGCCGCAGTGGCAGTTTTCATAGTTGACCCTTTGTTTGTTATGGCATTTATTGGTCAATACGTGAAATTGAAGACTTTGGTTCAGGAGAGCGGGGCACTATTTTTACTCCTTTGATAAAAAGTCGTAGTGCCTCCCAGTGTATACCCAAAACAGCTTTAATGGTCATAAGCGGAAGGGAAAGGAGGTTTTTCACTAGTTCGCGGTCTGAGAATGGTCGGCGTTTGCCGCGAAAAACGGCGTGTAACAGCGCTTTACCTTGCTCGGTCTCGCGAATGGCCAAGGCAATATTTTTGCCTGGTAAGTGCATTCGGAAGTGGTATCGAGCCGTCATGGGGATAAACGGCGATACGTAAAATTGTTTATCGCATTGCTGGCGAATTATGCCTTTATGCTGGTCGCTATCAGAGACGGGAATTAAATAGCTGTGTCGCTGTTTAAAGGTGTTGCTGACCTCATAGAGAATAGCAAAGAGCTGCTGATTCTCTTTGTAGCAGTAATACACGCTGAGAGGGTTAAAGGTGAAACCCAAAATACGCGGGTAGCAAAGCAGTGTCGCGCTATGCAACCTGTCATTAACTCCATTCTCACGCAGGGTTCTTTCTAGGTATTGGCGAGGTGCTTCGCCGCTTTTATCACCAACATCTCGGTGATAAAAGCTAAAGAAATTAAATTTATTGATAGAAAATAGTTTGCAGTGTTGCTCGGTTTCACTCAGCGCGTCGAGATCAAAAAGAAAGCTGCTCATGCGGTATACAAAGCGATGTTTGCGAGGGGAAAAACGGTGATGCATCACCTCGCCGCTGTAAATTGCAGAGCGGTTCTCTGCGCTCATGCGGCAACGGTTAGCGAACTTGTTGGCTGCACATGTATGCGCCCGTTAGCATTTTCTGCATGCCATGGCCGTGCCGCTCCACCTAGCTGTTCTGCAACGGCTAAGCCAGATTGAATGCCGTCTTCATGGAAGCCATAACCAAAATAGCTGCCACAAAACCAGGTTCTTTGCGTTCCTTGTATACTCCAGAGGTGTTTTTGGGCATTGAGTGCTGCCTCATCAAACACGGGGTGTTGGTAGCTAAACTGTTTATAAACAAGTGGCCTTCTTGGTTGTTGCAGAGGATTAAGGGTAACGATAATTGGCTCTGAACAAGGAAGGTGTTGCAGTGAATTCATCCAGTAACTAACAGAGACTTTGCTGTTCTGCTGTTGATTGTCTGCCAGGTAATTCCAGCTTGACCAGACTTCGCCGAGTACCGGCATCAGTTTTTCATCGCGGTGCAAAAAGGCATCGTTCTGCTCGTAAGAGAAGGCGCCAAGAAGACGTTTTTCGTCTTTGCTTGGGTCGTCGAGTATCGCCAAAGACTGGTCGGCGTGGCCAGCCATAACAAGCTGGTCAAAGCGATGTTGGTCGCCGTTTTGATCGGTGATGATAACGTGATCGTGAAAGCGCTTGACCTTGCTCGCTTTGGTGTTAAGGCGTATCTCGCCAGCAAAATCCTGGGTCATGCGTTTAATGTATTCTCGTGACCCACCCACAACGGTTTGCCATTGTGGTCGTTCATTCACTTGTAGAAGTCCGTGGTTATCGCAAAAGCGCAGAAAGGTTTTTGCAGGATAGGCCATGAACTTTTCTACTGGCGTAGACCAAATTGCGGCTCCCATGGGGAGTAAATGATCTTCGCAAAATCCGGGGCCAAATTTTTCGCGCTCTAGCAACTCTCCAAGCGACATGTCGTCGGGTAATGATTGCAACCAGTCGGCGCTGTTTTTGTAAAAACGCAGCAGATCTTTAATCATTCGCCAAAACCGAGGGCGCAATAAATTGCGTTTTTGGGCAAACAGGGTCGAGATAGAATTTGAACCGCTGTATTCCAAGCGTCCCCGATCAAGTGACACGCCAAAGGACATATCAGTGCTTTGATATCTTACGCCTAGCTCTTTAAATAGAGCGACTAAATTTGGGTAGCAACGCTCATTAAATACAATAAAGCCCGTATCAACTGCGATTGTACCGGCGGTAGTTTGAATGTCTACGGTGTTGGTGTGGCCGCCTAAACGTGAGTCTTGCTCAAAAATAGTGACGTTGTGATTTTTACTCAGCAGCCATGCGCTGCTAAGCCCAGCAATGCCTGAGCCAATAACGGCAATATTGAGTGGTTTTTTATGTGATAAGTTTTGCATATGTACTTCTGTGATCTCAGCGTGTGCTTATTACGTATCTATACTTAGATCAGATCATCGTTCCAGATACTGATTAAGGCTGTTTTTCTTTCTTTCGGAGTCCACTGTGTCAACTCCTGTCCGATATTGGCGACTTTTTTGTTATTCACTGCCGGGTATTCCACTAGCGGCTTTGGGTCTTCCATTCTATATTTACGCTCCTTTGTGGCTGGCTGAACAAGGTGGTTATGGCTATAGCCTTGTTGGCCTTATCTTCTTTGTGGCCCGCATTGGTGACGTCCTCAGTGATTTACCGGTAGGAGTTTGGGTAGATCGCCGTGGAAGCCATCGTTGGTTTTGGTTAAGCGCATGGGGCACGGTTGCATTAAGTGTCATGCTGCTAACGCTGATTCCTCACCCGTGGTCACCGCTGATGTTGGGCTTGGTGCTCGTACTTCTCATGTTGGGCTGGACGGGTATTACTGTACCTTGGTTAGCGCTTCCTGTGAACCTATCTCGCCATAACATAGATCGATTACGTTATAACAGCAGTCGTGAGGCGATGTTGTTGATTGGTACTTTGGCCGCAATGCTTGTACCGGCAATGGTGCCGGCGTCGGCTCTGCCGCCAATCTTGGTTTTATTGTTATTGGTGCTGGTGATTGCGGTTTATTTACAGGGGAGTCAGAAACCGCTAGGGGCGAGTGATAACTCACTGAGTTACAAGATTTTATTGTCTGATCCACGAGTTAGAAATTTGGCGCTGCCGTGGTTTTTAAATATGTTAGCGAATGCTATTCCTGGCACAGTGCTTATATTATTTATGAGGGAAGTATTGCATGCAGAGAGCGAGCTTCCCCTTGTTCTGATTTGTTATTTTGCCGCGGGTTTAGTGGGTGTGCCGTTCTGGTATTTCTTGGCTAACCGTATTGGCAATCTACAGGCTTGGCGAATTGGTTTATGCAGCTCAGCGTTGCTGTTTAGCTTAGCTGCATTTTTGGGTGACGGTGATGTTTATTGGTTTGTCGTCATCAGTATTGGCACCGGTTTGGCGCTGGGTGCTGACCAAGCATTGCCATCAGTAATGCAAACAGGATTGGCACAGACCTTGTCAGCCGAGCGCGGAGGGGCCGATGTTGCTGCGCGAATGTTTGCCCTTTGGAGTATGTTAAGTAAGGCGGCTATGGGTGTGGCGGTTGGAGTTTCATATTTATGGCTGGGTAATCAGCTTGATGCACTTATTCCTCCTGCGTGGGCAATCAGTAGCGTTTATATTTTGGCGCCAGTGATATTAAAGTTATTGGTTTTTGTGTTGCTGGGGCGTCAGTCAATCGCGTTAGCTCATGAGGAAGTGAAATGATGTTAGACATATTATATTATTTACGGAAAATGTTTTATGTAGGATTGCTATTGATAGCGAGTTTACACGCGACAGTATTGGTGGCCGAAGAAAGCTGGCAGACAGTGAGTAAAGAAAGTTTTAGTTTGTTGTGGAAAGAAATTACTGAAACCCGTTTGCAAGTAGACCGGCAGCAAGCTAGGCCTGTATCCGGCAATATTCTCTCTCCAGATTATGCAAAGCAGATTATTATTGAATATAAAGTGGGTGTTTCGGCGGAACGTTTTCAAAGTTTGACCATGAAGGCGCTAACCGAGGCCTTTACAGAAACGGAGCTTCGCACAGCAATGGATGATATTGTGCTGTTTTGTACTTGGTATCAGGATATTTCCAAGGGTGATCAATATCGTCTTTCGTGGCGGCCTAATACAGGTTTAACCCTGTATTTAAACGAAGACCCCTTGGGTGTCATTCGTGATTCAGAATCGGCAATGCTAATTTTGAGTGTTTGGTTAGGTCGAGCTGCCGTCAGTGAATCCCAGCGAGATACCATGTTGGCGGCATGGCAAAAATCTTTCAATTATAAGTAGTGAATGCGAGTCTAGCTGGTTCAATGTTAGCTACCCTGAAGAAATAACAGTTTGCTTGGTGTTTGTTTTCCTTTTGATTGTTTTTTCGTGCAATTCAGCGGCAAAAGCCTATATTCAATAATTAATAAGGCTAAAAATTGGCCGTGTATTGAGGGCGCCATCATCACACTCGACAGTTTCTTTTTATCTTTAAATAGCTACCTTTCATTTCCTTTGATCAGTTTGGGCAAGAGCCCGGTGACCTTAGGCACTTTACTTACTGGTTGTGTGGTAGTTGGTGTTGCAATGGTGGCTTCGCGGGTATTACGCGGTAGTTTGCGTTCAGTTGCTCAGCGTCGCACAGCATTTTCTAGTAGTATTCTTTATACCATAGAGCGACTTATCCACTACGTTGTCTTGTGCATTGGTGCGGTGATTGCTTTGTCGGTGGTGGGTATTGATTTTAGCAAGCTGGCCTTGGTCGCATCGGCGTTATCGGTGGGAATAGGTTTTGGCTTGCAGGCTATTTTTAGTAATTTTGTGTCGGGCTTAATTATCTTGGTAGAGCGGGCGCTAAAGGTAGGCGATTATGTGCAACTTGAAAGCGGCGTGATTGGGGTAGTAACAGAAATAACAGTGAGGGCAACAATCATAACAACCTTAGAAAATGCTGAGGTGATTGTGCCAAACTCCGAGTTTGTTAATGGCAAAGTGACGAATTGGACCCACACGAATAATTACTGCCGCCTGCGTATTCCTTTTGGTGTGGCTTACGGCACGGATAAAGATCGGATGCGAGACGTGGTGTTGGCCGCCATTGGCGAGCTTCCCCAAACCTTGTTGGATTTTCCGGGCCGATCGCCCTCAGTTATTATGAAAGGTTTCGGTGACTCAAGTTTAGATTTTGAATTATTGGTGTGGGTAAAGCCCGAGTATGCGGCACAGCAGAGTGGCACACGGTCTGCTTTTTTGTGGACTATTGATACTGCTTTGGTTGATGCCGGTATTGTGGTGCCTTTTCCACAACGGGATTTACATATTGTCTCCGACTATAAAGATCAAGCAATACGCGATAGTGAGGGGTGATGACGCTGCACAAGGTATTTACAAACCAAAACTTAACCATGGTTGTGAATGTTCAAAACCTACTTTTGACCCATGGTATCTCGACGGAGTTGCGCAATGTCTACGCCAGTGGTGCAAGTGGGAGCTTGGCATTCACAGAGGTTTGGCCTGAACTTTGGATTGAGCCTAAGGATGTGATTTGCGCTGAGGCTGTATTGCAAGATTTTCATCAACAAGCGGATGTCACGTGGGTTTGTGCAGAGTGTAAAGAGGAGAATCCTGCTAGCTTTGATTATTGCTGGAATTGCGGTCAAGGCTCGCCTAGCGTAGAAGATTAGATGCTGCTGGGCAAGATGGAGAAGTGTAACCCTAGGGGTAAATCCGTATTAATATCCAATGACGTTATTGCTATGGTGAAAGGGATGCTTTCCTTTTCAGTAGAATTTGGAATGGGTTTTGTCTTCTGTTGCGTGAAGATACAACCAGATTTATGGGGCCTTACGGCCCCTTTTTTATGCCAAAAATTTGCTTATAGCTGGCTAATATCCCGTACTGCGCCCTTGTCGGCACTGGTTGCCATTTTGGCATAAGCTTTTAGGGCTGCAGATACTTTGCGTGGACGTTCTTTTATAGGCTTCCAACCATCAGCACCTTTTGCATCCATGGCTTTGCGGCGTTTATTGAGCTCGCCCTCATCGACCAAGACATTAATGCCGCGATTGGGGATGTCGATACGAATAATGTCGCCCTGCTCAACAAGGCCAATAGCGCCACCGGCTGCTGCCTCTGGTGATGCGTGACCAATCGATAAGCCAGAGGTGCCTCCAGAGAAACGGCCATCTGTTAATAGGGCGCAAACTTTGCCCAAGCCCTTAGATTTTATGTAGCTGGTTGGATATAGCATTTCCTGCATACCGGGCCCACCTTTGGGGCCTTCGTAGCGGACAATCACAACATCACCGGCTTTAACGCGATCGTGAAGAATATCGTCAACCGCGCCTTCTTGGCTTTCACAAATATGCGCAGGCCCTTCAAATACCAAAATGCTTTCGTCAACACCAGAGGTTTTGACCACGCAGCCGTCTTCGGCGATATTGCCAAATAACACCGCTAAGCCGCCTTCGGTAGAAAAGGCATGTTCGAGTGAGCGAATACAGCCGTTTTCGCGGTCGGCATCAAGCGAACCCCACCGAGTATCTTGGCTAAAGGCAGTTTGTGTGGGAATGCCTGCAGGGCCGGCTTTGAAGAAATTCTTCACCGCGTCGTTATCTGTCGACATGATGTCCCATTGCGCCAATGCCGCGCCCATTGTGCTGGCATGAACGGTAGGCAGGCTGGTGTCTAAAAGACCCGCGCGATCAAGCTCACCAAGAATACCCATTACGCCACCGGCTCTATGAACATCTTCCATATGGTAGAGCGGAGTATTGGGTGCGACTTTGCACAACTGCGGGACTTCGCGAGATAGCTTGTCGATATCATGCAGAGTGTAGTTGAGCTCAGCTTCTTGTGCGGCGGCTAGCAAATGTAAAATGGTGTTGGTCGAGCCGCCCATGGCAATATCTAAGGCCATGGCATTTTGAAACGCGCTGTGTGAGGCAATATTGCGGGGCAATACTGTGTCATCGTCTTCTTCGTAGTAGCGTTTGGTGATTTCGACAACACGTCGGCCAGCTTCTAAAAAGAGTTTTTTACGATCCGCGTGGGTGGCCAGCAATGACCCGTTACCCGGCAATGATAGGCCAAGGGCTTCGGTCAGGCAGTTCATTGAGTTAGCGGTGAACATACCAGAACATGAACCACAGGTTGGGCATGCTGAACGCTCGTATTCCGCTACTTTCTCGTCAGATGCGCTATCGTCTACCGCGATAACCATGGCATCCACAAGATCGAGCTTGTTCTCAGAAAGCTTGGTTTTGCCGGCTTCCATGGGGCCGCCAGACACGAAAATCACGGGGATGTTAAGCCGCAGGGCTGCCATCAACATACCCGGGGTGATTTTGTCGCAGTTAGAAATACACACCATGGCGTCGGCGCAGTGTGCATTAACCATATACTCAACAGAGTCGGCGATAATGTCTCGGCTAGGCAAGCTGTAAAGCATACCGTCGTGGCCCATGGCGATGCCATCATCAACCGCAATGGTATTGAACTCTTTGGCAACGCCGCCGGCTTCTTCGATTTCGCGGGCAACTAATTGGCCCATATCTTTTAGGTGTACGTGGCCGGGAACAAATTGAGTAAAAGAGTTAACCACGGCGATAATGGGTTTTTCAAAATCACCGTCGGTCATGCCAGTAGCGCGCCACAACGCGCGCGCGCCCGCCATATTGCGGCCGCCGGTAGTGGTTTTGGAACGATAAACAGGCATAAATAATCCTCGTTGGCAGTGGCCAAACCCTATCTTGCAAATAAACTAAAGTGCGCTAGTTTAACACAGCGTATGGGGTCGTCGCACAAGGTAAAACACAGGGTATTTATAGCAGTTATGCGCTAATCTGCGTACAAGAGGTGGCAGCTTACTTTGGCAGAGAGGCCGTTAAGGGGCGCAGAGCCGATTTTGTCAGTTAAAAACACATCCTAACTGGAGTTAATAATGGATGAAGCATTAGGCGTAGTGAATAGCGTCTCACCGGACTGGCTAGGTGAGTGGGGGCCGTTCGCGGTGCTCATGATCATTTTATTTGGTGTCTGGTTGTTCATCCGCAAGCTATTTGCGGTTCAAAAAGATCATGGCGCAGATATTCGTTACCGGGAGCAGGGCACCAAATTGGTGTTCCGGCTCAGTGGCGTTTTACTCACAATAACAACCTTCCCCATGGACAGCGAGCTGCGGGGGCAGTTATTAAGTTTGGTCGGTTTGCTGCTCAGTGCGGCCATTGCCTTGTCGTCAACCTCCGTCATGGGCAACTTAATGGCGGGTTTTATGTTGCGCACGGTGAATAGCTTTCGCGCTGGCGACTATATTGAATTTCGTAACGAGCTGGGCCGCGTCTCGCAACGAGGTTTGTTGCACGTAGAATTTCAGAATGAAACCAGTGAGCTAGTCACTGTGCCAAATTTACTGTTAGTACAGGAACCCTATAATGTTGTGCGCTCTTCCGGTACGGTGGTGTCAGCCGAGGTCTCGCTGGGTTATGACGTAGATCGCCGCGATATAGAAGCCGCCTTGTTACTGGCCATTGAAGCGGCGGAATTGGACGATGGTTTTGTGCAAATACGTGATCTTGGGGACTTCTCGGTGATGTACCGCGCAAGCGGTTGGTTGAAGGAAGCCGGTTTGTTGGTAAGTGCACGATCTCGCCTACGGGGCAGAATGTTAGATGCATTGCATGAGGCGGGAATTGAAATTGTATCGCCATCATTTATGAATCAACGGCCGCTGCCGTCTGATTTACAGTTCATCCCAAAACGAAAGAAAATTAGACACCCAGAAGAAGATAAAAACGGACACGCCGAAGAAATCTTGTTTAGCAAAGCCGAAGTAGCCAGCGCGGTAGAAAATCTAGAATCAAAAATTAAAAAACTAAAAGAAACATTAAAAGCAGAGCCAGACGAAAGTGGCGAAGAGGTAGATCGCGACGCGGTAAAAGTAGAGCTTTCTCTTTTAACGGCAGAGTTAGAAAAAGCGCGGGAAACTGCCAAAGAAGAAGCGGCTAGAGATCGTCATGGAAAAGAGGATGACGATGACGAGGTTAATGACGCGGAGAAGAAAAAATAGGGCGGTTGTTTTAAGGTAGTAGTTGGTTTTTTTGTAGCCTTCTTAGCAAGGCCTGCGCTCGCATTTGTTTTACTGGCGAGGGTGTAAGCGTATCAATGACCATGACCCTATTGATGCGGTGGAGGATGGTTTGTGTGTTTTCTATGGCCAACTGGTTTGATCATTGAAGCCTGATTGGTCTTGCAGTTTGTTGATTAAGGCTTCTTTAAAATTTTGCATAGGTTTATCACTAGTCAGATATAAATTTTTATAACGAAGATAAGTGCCTTAAATAATGTTGATCCACTATCCCAGAGAGAGGGTATAGTGGAGTTATCTGCCAATGTTAATAAGCCCGTTTCAGTTGCTGAATTAATTATCGAGTTTCGTTTTTATCCAGTCAGATAGTGCGAGTCCGGTTCCCATTGGCCAGGGTTTAATGTCGGCGATTGGGGTGATTTTGTAATCATCAAGTTCGTGGTTAAGTTTAATTTCTCCAGCGGCTTTGACGTGGTAGGCAATAATAACCTGATTTTGTTGGGCAAAAGGGTAAACACCAACCAGTGAAGTTTCTAAGGCATGGAGATTGAGTTCTTCCATTGTTTCCCGTCGGGCACACTCTTCAGGATCTTCTCCCGCTTCTAGAAAACCAGTGATAATTGAATAAAATGATTTTGGCCAAGTTACGTTATGGGCCATGACTACACCGCCCTCTACTTCTACAATCATGGCGATAACAGGAATTGGGTTATTCCACAGTACAAACCCGCAGGCAGTGTCTGGGCAGCCTTTGCGAATTTCCCCGTCAATGAGTCTTTCGGCAATGGGGCTGGCGCATTGGGGGCAGAAATTCATGGTGTGACCTCGTGGTGATTGCTAGTTCGCGGTTATTGTTAGCGTGACGGTTTAGATTTTGCCATAGACTGGTGGTGTGCGACCATGATTATGACGGAGCTTGTGCTTATTACGTAGAGAGTATGGTGTTGCTATGGATCTAAAATTAAAGAATAAAATTGCCTTAGTTACGGGAAGTAATCGCGGCACGGGTCAGGTTATCGCACATACTTTGGCCAGGGAGGGTGCCACGGTGGTGTTTCACAGTAATGAAGAGGGTGAAGCCACAGAGGTGATGGCTGCTACTTCTGCACAGGTGGTTTGGGGTGATATTGCCAGCGAGCAAGGTTGTGAACAGGTATTGGATCAAGTGTCTGCCAGCGTTGGAGCGGTAGATATTTTAGTGAACAATTATGGCACGGCGACCGCCGGTAAATGGGCTAGCAGTGGCAGTGATGACTGGTTGGATATGTATCAGAAAAATGTGCTTTCGGGGGTGCGTTTAATTCAGGGCTTAAGTCCCGCTATGCGAGAAAAGGGCTGGGGGCGTATTGTCCAGTTGGGGACGATTGGTAGTCATCAGCCTAATAGTATTATGCCGCATTATTATGCGTCCAAGGGAGCCTTGGCAACAATGGGCGTAAGTTTAAGCAAGGAGCTAAGTCATTCCGGTATTACCGTGAATACGGTTTCTCCGGGTTATATTCGTACCGCAGAATTGGAGGCGGGTTTTCGTCGTCGCGCCAAGAAAAAAGGCTGGGGTGACGACTGGGCGGATATAGTAGAAAAAATTGTAGAAACTGAGTATCCCAACCCCAGTGGACGTATTGCTGAACGTCAAGAAGTGGCGGATTTAGTCGCTTTTATTTGCAGTGATTTGGCGGGCTTTATTAATGGCCAGAATATTAGAATTGACGGCGGTGCGGTCTGTTACGTTTAGTTTAGTCTGGGAGGAACTCGGCTAATATACTGTCTAGCATGTCATAGCCGCGGTGGGTCGGTGCGTATTTGTCTTGGTCTACCATGAGCAAGCTGGTATTGGTAAGACGTGAGATGGTATCGGCAATAACTTGCCAAGACAGATTGGTGCGTTGTTCAAATAATTCAGCCGAAAACCCCTGCCGTAAACGCAGGGCATTCATCATAAATTCTAGCGGTAAATCATCTGCGGCAATGGTGTCAATTTTACTGCTCCGCGATGGGCTGCGTGACAGGTAATCTTCAGGCTTGCGGGTTTTTTGGTAGCGAATAATTTGGCCATTTTCTTGTGTTATTTTTCCATGTGCGCCAGCGCCAATAGCGAGGTAGTCACCAAACTGCCAGTAATTTAGGTTGTGGCGTGATTGATGGCCAGCTTTCGCGTAAGCAGAGACCTCGTAACGTTGAAAGCCTGCGTCGCTAAGAGCTTGTGAGCCCGCGTTTTGGATGCGATGCATATCGGTTTCCAGCGGCAAGCGGGGTGGTCGTTTATAAAATTCCGTATTGGGTTCAATTGTGAGTTGGTACCAACTGATGTGCGGTGCTCCGGCGTTGATCGCAAGATTGATATCCTGGACAGCTTCGGCTTGGCTTTGATTATTTAGGCCGTGCATTAAGTCGACATTAAAATTACTAAACCCTGCCTTTTGCGCACAGCTTATTGCCCGTAAGGCATCATCACTGTCGTGAATTCTGCCGAGCTTTTGGAGCTGGCTAGGATCAAAGCTTTGCACGCCAATAGAAAGCCGGTTGATGCCGCTTTCTCTATATCCGTTAAAGTGGGATTGCTCAACGGTGCCAGGGTTTGCCTCAAGGGTGATTTCGATGTCTGGCGCAAAGCGAATCCGATGTTGAAGTTCTGTTAATAACCGTTGGTAGGCCTCAGGACTAAATAAGCTGGGGGTGCCGCCACCGATAAAAATACTCTGCAGTTCGCGTCCCTGAATAAAGGCTAAATCTTGGTCGAGGTCTTCCAGCATCGCACTGATATAGGCTTGTTCTGGCAAGGTGTCTTTTTGTTCGTGGGAGTTAAAGTCGCAATAGGGGCATTTGCGCACACACCAGGGGATGTGAATATAGAGTGATAGCGGTACGTTAAGTGTCGTTGGCGTTGCTGTGGCTGGCGATGACATGCGGATGGCTGCGGTGATGGTGATAATGACGGGAGTGTACAGCAAGCAGCTGATTGTGGCTTGTTATGCTAGCCATTGCGCCGGGCTGAAGCTATACAAGGTTTTTAGTTCAGCCCTAACTTATCCCAAATATCATCTATTTTTTTGACGACAGCGGGATCTTTTACGATTGGGCGTCCCCACTCGCGGGTTGTTTCGCCGCCTATTTTATTTGTCGCATCCATTCCCATCTTCGATCCTAAACCGGAAACCGGCGAGGCAAAATCGAGATAATCGATGGGGGTGTTTTCGACTAATACTGTATCGCGGGCGGGATCCATGCGGGTGGTAATGGCCCACATTACGTCGTTCCAATCCCTGGCATTGACGTCGTCATCGCAAACAATGACAAATTTGGTGTACATAAACTGGCGCAAAAATGACCACACACCAAACATGACGCGTTTGGCGTGACCGGGATATTGTTTTTTAATGGTTACCACCGCCATACGGTAAGAGCAGCCTTCTGGTGGCAAATAAAAATCGACAATTTCAGGAAACTGCCTTTGCAGTAAGGGCACTAGCACTTCATTTAAGGCGACGCCTAATACGGCGGGCTCATCTGGTGGCCGTCCGGTATAGGTGGTGTGGTAAATTGGTTTTTTGCGATGACTGATATGGGTAACGGTGAAAACCGGAAAGCTGTCTACTTCGTTATAGTAGCCGGTGTGGTCACCATATGGCCCTTCATCGGCCATTTCCTCAGGGTCTATATAGCCTTCTAAAATGAATTCAGCTGTCGCCGGAACCTGTAAATTATTGCTCAGGCATTCGGTGAGTTCTGTTTTGCTGCCCCGCAATAAACCGGCAAAGGCGTACTCACTGAGTGTATCGGGAACAGGGGTTACAGCGCCGAGTGTTGTGGCTGGGTCAGCGCCGAGAGCCACTGAAATGGGGAACCTCTCACCGGGATGAGTTTCTTTAAATTCTTGAAAATCCAGTGCGCCACCGCGATGCGAAAGCCAGCGCATAATCAGCTTGTTTTTAGCGATTAGCTGCATCCGATATATGCCGAGATTTTGCCGTTCTTTATTTGGCCCACGGGTAATCACAAGTGGCCACGTTATCAGGGGAGCGGCATCGTCGGGCCAGCAGGTTTGGATTGGCAGGGTGTGCAGATCAATGGCGTCACCTTCAATCAGGCATTCCTGGCAGGCGGCACCACTCACCATTTTTGGTCCCATATTTAAGACTTGTTTGAATATGGGAAGCTTGCTCCAGGCGTCGCGCAACCCTTTTGGTGGGTCGGGTTGGCGTAGGAAAGCAAGTAATTCACCGACTTCATGCAAGGCTTTAATGTCGTCTTTGCCCATACCCATGGCAACGCGTTTTTCGGTGCCAAACAAATTTGCCAAGACAGGCATGTCGTAGCCAATAGGGTTTTCAAAAAGTAGGGCAGGGCCACCGGCGCGAAGCACGCGGTCACAGATCTCAGTCATTTCTAGATTAGGGTCAACGGGGTGGTTGATACGTTTTAATTCACCCTGTTTTTCTAAATGACGAATAAACTCTCTGAGGTCTTTATACATAGGGCTGGCGCATTAGGTAAGTGTTAGGTTTGAGGGGTGGCGCAGTTTGGCGGAATGCGTGCCTCACTGCGCGGTGCTAACTTACTTGCGTTTCATAGAGTCAAAAAAGTCTGCATTGGTCTTGGTGTCTTTGAGTTTATCAATTAAGAACTCAATGGCTGCTGTGTCTTCCATGCCGTGTAATAGCTTGCGAAGAATCCACATTCTGGCCAACTCTTCTTCGCCAGTTAATAGCTCTTCACGGCGAGTGCCTGAGCGACGAATATTAATGGCGGGGTAGACACGTTTCTCGGCAATTTTACGGTCGAGGTGGAGTTCGTTATTACCGGTGCCTTTGAACTCTTCGTAAATAACCTCGTCCATTTTTGAGCCGGTATCAATCAATGCGGTTGCGATAATAGATAAGCTGCCGCCTTCTTCTACATTACGTGCTGCACCAAAGAAGCGTTTTGGACGCTCCAGAGCGTGGGCATCAACACCACCGGTCAACACCTTGCCTGAGCTAGGCACAATGGTGTTATAAGCACGGGCAAGGCGAGTAATAGAGTCGAGTAAAATAACAACATCACGCTTGTGTTCTACTAGGCGTTTTGCTTTTTCAATAACCATTTCAGCAACTTGGACGTGACGCGCTGGTGGCTCGTCAAAGGTAGAAGCAACAACTTCTGCGCCGCGAACCCCAACTGAACGCTGCATTTCAGTTACTTCTTCTGGGCGTTCGTCAATCAGCAATACAATGACGTAACATTCTGGGTTGTTGCGAATGATGCTCGAGGCAATATTCTGCAACATGAGGGTTTTACCCGCTTTCGGCGGCGCAACAATCAAGCCGCGCTGACCTTTACCAATTGGCGCAGCGAGGTCAATGATACGACCCGTTAAGTCTTCGGTGGAGCCGGTGCCCATTTCGAGGGTCAGACGCTCGTTGGGGAATAGCGGTGTTAGGTTTTCAAACAGAACTTTGTTCTTGGACTGCTCGGGGCGAGTGAAGTTGACTTGGTCAACCTTTAGCAGAGCGAAGTAGCGCTCGCCCTCTTTAGGTGGCCGGATTTTACCGGCGATGCTGTCGCCGGTGCGCAGATTAAAGCGTCGAATTTGGCTGGGAGAGACATAGATATCGTCTGGCCCGGCTAGGTAAGAACAGTCGGCGGAGCGTAAGAAGCCAAAGCCGTCTTGCAGTATTTCTAATACGCCATCTCCGTGAATATCTTCACCGCTTTTGGCGTGGCGTTTGAGTATGGAGAAGATGATATCTTGTTTGCGAGAGCGGGCAATATTGTCTAGGCCGCTTTCTTTTGCAATATCGAGTAATTCTTGGGCTGATTTTGTTTTTAGGTCGGTCAGATTCATAGGTATATGGATTTAGTGGTATCAATTAGACAGGATATAAGCGAGACGCGGGGTAGGCGGAAAAAGGGAAGCCTGAACGAGCTCGACGAGTTAAGCTGATGCGAATTTAAAGGTTATTTATTGGGTTTTCTTTGAAGGATCTTGCGCACTCTACCACTGTTATCTCAGGGCGTCTAGTGTTTAGAGTAAGCTCGTTCAGTTAAATTACTGAACGAGCTACAAGGCATTATTACAGTGCTGAATTAACAAAATCCATCAATTGAGTTTTTGATAATGCGCCTACTTTGGTTGCTTCGGCATTGCCGCCTTTGAAGATCATCAGCGTGGGAATACCACGAACGCTGAATTTCGCTGGCGTATCGCTGTTGGCATCAACGTCGATTTTGCAGATTTTGATTTTTCCAGCGAATTCGCTAGAAATCTCGTCAAGAATGGGGGCAATCATTTTACATGGGCCACACCACTCAGCCCAAAAATCAACAAGGACAGGCAAATCAGACTTCAGCACGTCTTCTTCAAAACTGCTGTCGGTGACGTGAACGATGTTGTCGCTCATGTTAGTTCTCCGAATAAACATCATAAGATAAAGGATGTGCGATGATAGCACAGGAATTATCGGGATGTGAAAAGGGTGAGTGATGTGAATTTGTCTGTTGGCTCGTATTTGGCGGCGATTGATATGGGGTCAAACAGTTTTCATTTGTTAATTGCGCAGGTGATGCCGGATGGCTGGCGTCAGGAGTATGCAGCCGAGCAAAAGGTGCAGTTGGCTGCCGGCAGTGACGACGGCTATTTAAAAGAGGAAGCTCAGGCGCGGGCACTGGCATGTTTGCGGGATTATCAGAATATCATCGCCCAGTATTCGCTGACAGAATTACAGGTGGTGGCAACGGCCTCGTTGCGAGGGGTAATGAATGCTGAGCCGTTTCTTACTGCGGTAGAGCGCTTACTCGGCGTGCGGCCTAATACCATAAGTGGCCCTCGTGAGGCGGAGTTGGTTTATCTCGGTGTGAGTTCGGGGTTATCTTCTGGCGGTGAAGCGGCCATGACGCCAGCATCTATTGTGGTTGATATAGGTGGCGGCAGTACCGAACTTGCTTTGAGTTCGGGCTCGGAGTTGGTTCATGGGCTTAGCGTTGATGTCGGTTGTTTGCGGTTCTTGCGCTATTTTCCCGAGGGAAAGTTGTGTCGAGCGCATTTTTCGGCCGCATATAAGGCGGCACTGGCGATGTTTACTCAAGCATTGTCTGATTTTCCAGCGTCCTTTTTGGAACCATCGCCCCGTGTCATTGGTTGTTCGGGGACGCTGCTTGCCGTGGAGCAAGTACTTTTAGCGCAGCAAAAAATAGTGGATGGTGAGCTTAGGGGAATTCATATTACGCCTTTGCGGGCATTGGCAGATAACCTGTCTTTGTTTAATACAATAGACGAAGTTTGTTATCAGGGCTTGAGTGAAGATAGGCGGTCAATTTTTGCATCGGGGGTGGCAATCGTGCTGGCTTTATTTGAGGCCCTAGGTATTGATAGCATGGACATTTCAACACGTGGTTTACGTGAAGGCATTATTGAAAGCCGGTGTGTGACAAGCCGGTTGAGATTTCAGCAAGGAGGACAACAGCAATGAAAAAAGTCGCACTAATCTTATCGGGTTGCGGTGTTTACGATGGTTCCGAGATATATGAGACGGTGCTTACCATGTTATCGATTGAAAACCATGGCGCAACTTATCAATGCTTCGCGCCCAATGTGACGCAGCTGCATGTTATCAACCATTTAACGGGTGAAGTCGCAGAGGGCGAATCACGCCAAGTACTTGTTGAAGCAGCACGGTTAGCACGCGGAGAGGTAAAAGATTTGGCAGAGGCGAAGGCGGCAGATTTTGATGCGGTGATTATTCCCGGTGGATTTGGTGCGGCCAAGAATTTGTCAGATTTTGCGGTGAAGGGTGCAGAGATGACAGTGCGAGATGACGTTTCTCAGTTCGTTCAGGCAATGCATTCTGCAGGCAAGCCTACGGGCTTAATTTGTATTGCGCCAACGATGGCAGCCAATATTTTTGGTGAAGGAGTAAAATGTACTGTGGGTAATGACGCGGAAGTTGCTGAGGCAATAAACGCGATGGGCGGTAGTCATCAAGATTGCCAAGTTGATAAGGTTTGTATTGATAAAGCAGCCAAGTTGGTGACCACCCCCGCCTATATGTTAGCAGGTAGTATTTCTGAGGCGGCAAAAGGTATTAACCGCTGCGTGGGCGAGGTCTTAGAGATGGCCTAATCTACTTTGGTTTTCTCTTTGCGGCTGGCCTGATTGTCTACGGGTCGTTATGCTGGCCGCATTTGCTTGAGTATGGAAACGTATACCCGACATGTCCCGATTTTTATACACTACCTTTTTCTATTTAATGTTGCCGCTGATCTTGCTGCGCTTGTTGTGGCGCGGTTTGAAAGCGCCAGCTTATCGCTACCGTATTGCTGAGCGTTTTGGTTTTTTTACAGTGCCAGAGCAAAAAAATGGCTTGTGGATTCACGCGGTCTCCGTAGGTGAAAGTATTGCCGCGGCGCCAATCATAGAGCATTTTCTAGCGAATCATCCTAGCTTGCCTGTAGTCGTAACCACTATGACGCCAACGGGGTCAGAGCGTGTAAAGGCGATGTTTGGTGATCGCGTATTTCATGTATACGCCCCTTATGATTTGCCTGATGTAGTAGCGCGGTTTCTAAAGCGGGTGCAGCCCAGCGTTGCGGTTATTATGGAAACGGAAATTTGGCCCAATATGGTGTGTGAAACGGCAGCTAAGGGTATTCCGGTGGTTTTGGCGAATGCACGTTTGTCGGCCCGTTCTTCTCGTGGATATGGGCACTTAGCAACATTAACTCAATCAGTATTCAGTCAGTTTGCACAGGTGGTGGCGCAGTCGGCCGAAGATGGAGCAAGGTTTGTTGACCTCGGGGTGTCGCCGGCCCGTTTGACTGTATCCGGCAGTATTAAATTTGATTTAGCGATTCCCGAAACACTGCGAACAGAGGCTGAGGATTTACGGGTGGTGTGGCTTGGCTCACGGCCGGTATGGATTGCCGCGAGTACCCATGCCGGTGAAGATGAGATTATGTTATCGGCGCATCGTGAACTGCTGCAAAGGCAGCCGCGTGCTTTGCTGTTGTTGGTGCCCAGGCATCCAGAGCGTTTCAATAAAGTGGCGGGGTTAATCTCCGCTGGCGGTTTTAGCTTTCAACGTCGCAGCGACTATAAAGATGGCGTCAGTGCTGAGGATGCTCAGGTCGTCTTAGGTGACACCATGGGTGAGTTGCTACTGTTATTAGGTTGCGCGGATATTGCTTTTGTGGGTGGTAGTCTTATTGAACATGGCGGTCACAATACGCTAGAACCCGCAGCGTGGGGTTTACCGGTGTTAAGTGGCAACAGTGATTTTAATTTCACTGAAATTAGTACGCTGCTGAGTGCCGAAGGCGGTTTGTTAAAATTGGCAGATGCTCAGTCACTGTCAAATACATTACAAGCCTTGTTTACCGATAGTGCACGCGCTCAGCGTCAAGGGGCGGCTGCAAAGCAGGTAGTTGAAAACAACAGGGGGGCGTTGCAACGCTTACTTGCGATTATTGAGCAAGCGTTGCAAGAGCGCGAGGCCATTTAGACCTGCACTCGGAGGTTTTACGATTTTGCGGCTTTGTTTGTTTTACTGCCGTTAAGTGTGACTGGCTCGGGAAGCTGTAACCATTTATTAAGGGCAATGATATCGGCGGGACTTAGGGTGCCGGCATTCAATTTTAACTTCAGCACGTCGATAACGTAGTCATAGCGAGCGTTGGTATAGTCACGCGTTGCCGCGTAAAAGCTGCGTTGAGCATTTAACACATCAACAATATTTCGGGTACCAACGTCATAGCCTGCTTCTGTGGCGTCTAATGCGCTGCGCGTAGAAATAATATTCTGGTGCCGCGCATTGACGGTTTGGACATCGGTGTAGACGGCGATGTGTTGGGCGCGGGTATTGGTAATTACCTGGCGCTGGGTGGTTTGGGCATTGTAGTTGGCGGCGTTGTACTGCTCGTAAGCTTGCCGACGGCTGGCACTGGTTCCGCCTCCTGAGAACAGCGGCATAGTTAAGGTGATTCGCAGGGCGTCAGTTTCTGAGTAGCTGTCAGGTGGAAGCGCAAATGTGCTAGACGGATTATAGATAGTCGTACCATCTAGGTCGTTTTTGGTGTAGCTGAAGCTACCGGCAATTTTGGGTAGATGCTCCATTTTTTTAGCTTGCGCTGTTTGGTAAGCTGAGCTGGCACCGGCATTGGAGACTTGTAGTAATTTGTTGTTTTCCAAAGCAAAGTCTACCCATTCAGCACGGCTGCTAGGCTCAGGCATCGTAATGGGGAAGTCTTTTTTCAGCGACCACAAGTTGTTGTGTTCTTGGCCCGTTAAACTGCTCAGGTTTTCTCTTGCAATGGCCAATGTGCCTTCAAAGCTATATCTCTGTGCCACTGTGCTATCGAAGACTGCGCGAGCTTCATGGACATCGGTAATGGCAATGAGGCCAACATCAAAACGTTGTTGGGTTTGTTCAAGCTGGCGCTTGGCAGCTCGCTCTTCGGCCTTAGAGGCGTCAAGGTTCTCACGGCCTCGAAGCACATTAAAATAGGCTTCGGCGGTACGAACGATTAATTGCTGTTGTTCATAGGCCAATTGGGCTTCGGCTTGTTCTGAGACTTTTTTACCTGCTTTAAAGCTGAACCATGCGGGTAAATCAAAGAGCGCTTGATTTAGTGAGACTGAGTAGTTTTCTGTTTCGCTGTCGGTAGATGCATGCTGGTCAATTACACTCGTTTGACCAAGGTTGTTAGAGGTGATGCTCTTACTTTGCGATTCAGTTTCAGAGTCTTGATAGTAAGCTTGTGCGGTAATCTGAGGAAGCAGGGCGGCACGGCTTAATTTTTCAGTTTCAATATTGGCGCGGTAGGTAGCTTCAGCCGCTTTTAGCTCAGGATCGTTGTTAACTGCTAGCTGATAAACATCAAATAATGTTTCAGCGTGGATAATCTGGCTGCTCAATAGTGCAGCAATGGAGATACTAAGAAGATGACGTTTGGCAATCATAGAGGTAACCTGTCTCCAAAGAGGGAAGGTGGAAAAGCTCTTAAGTGTACCAAACAAACACACATTGAGAATGAATATTAACTAAAGTTATGGAATGTATCGGCATTTCAATGGGAGCCTCGTGGATAAGCACCATTACCGTATAGACCTTAATGGTCATTTGGCTGACTGTGAAATGAACTATCGTCGTCTGCAAAAATTGTTGCCTCGTGATATACCAGAGGGTGGCTGTTTGCGTTTCGCGGTAGCGGCTAATGCGGTGGAACTTCATGTTAAGGAGCGTGCACCCTATACCACAATGATTGAATTGCGATTAGCCAAGCCGCTGTTTGCTGAATTACCGACCCCAACATTGCAGGTTCGTATATACCATGATGCTAATTTGGCAGAGGTCATGGGCGCGCGTGGTTTGCGTCCGGTTAAGCCGCGTTATGAATATCCAAATGTGGCAATGTTTCACCGTGATGAAAAGGCACAGCAAAACCGTTACCTTGGTGAATGGCTAAGTTTGTGTCTTAGGCACGGCCGCTCATTAGAAAATCCCCTGAATATTCTTGAAATATGACGTCGTTCGCGTAATTTCACTGGCGGATGATTAGGGCATCCCGTATAAAACAAGCAAGGAATAATGGGGTTATCCGGTGACTTTGTCTGCTCAAAAAAATACAAGACCACTGACTGTGGTGCAAATCAGTGATTGCCATCTAGGCGCTCATCAAGGCGACAGCTTGCTTGGGATGGATACCGATCATAGTCTTGAGGCGGTGTTGGCCACCATCGCCAGCGAATGTCCGGTTATTGATCTGTTAATTGTGTCTGGCGATATCGCAGCGCATGGTGACGCGGCGTCTTATCAGCGTTTACTGGCGCGTCTTGATGGCGTGGCTTCGCAAATGGTGTGGTTGCCTGGCAATCACGACGATGCCGATCTCATGCTTAGCGTTGCTGGCGAAAAGCTAATGCCGTCAGAATTAGAGCTGGGTGGCTGGCGCTTGGGTTTTTTAAATTCTGCGGTGAAAAATGAAGTGGGTGGCTTGCTGGCGGCCGATCAACTTGAGGTGCTCAAGGGCATTGTGGCGTGCGAGCAACCAAGTTTAGTATTTTTGCATCATCATTTGCGGGCTCTTGGGTGTGCGTGGCTGGATGAGCAGCGAGTTGCCAATGCTGACGATGTGTTTGCTATTGCTGATGCAGGTCCGCAGCTGAAGGCCTTTGTTTCTGGGCATGTTCATCAACACTCTGAAATGGTATTTCAAAATAAAGGCTTGTTAACAACGCCGTCTACGTGCATTCAATTCGCTCCAGATAGTGATTCTTTTGCGCTTGATGACAGTAATCCCGGCTATCGAATATTTTGGTTGGCGGAAAATGGTCAATTTCAAACAAGAGTGTCGAGGGTAAAAGGTGTAACATTCACGGTCGACAATCTGGCAAGTGGTTACGAATGACAGCAGGGCTTATATATATTCACGGGTTTATCTCATCGCCTCAGTCTGTAAAAGCACAGCAGTTGGGGCAATATATTGCAGAGCAGTATCCTAGTATTCACTATATGGTGCCGTCCTTGTCGAATACGCCGGCAGCTGCGTTTCAGCAATTAGATCAATTAGTACAAGATTTTTTGCAGAATAATACCGGCCCCTTAGGGTTAGTTGGCAGCTCTATGGGGGGCTTTTTTGCCACGGCGTTGGCTGAGCGATATCGTCTCCCTGCGGTACTCATCAATCCAGCAGTGCAACCTCATACATTTGGTGAGCATTTTATTGGTGATCATCACAATCCGTATACGGGGGTGGATTTTAGTTTGGGGCTGCAAGATATTGCCGACCTAGAATCGCTACTGGTAAAACCCGATACTGGGCGTTATTGGCTGATGGTCCAAGAGCAGGATGAAACATTGGATTATCGCGATGCCGTAAAATTTTACAGTCGTAGCCAAATGACGGTGGAGCCCGGAGGTGATCATAGCTTCCAGCATTTTGAACGCCACTTGGCGGCTATAGTCACTTTTTTGCAGTTACATCCTACGGCTGGGTAGTTTGGTCAACAACACATATTATTGTTTCCATTCTTTGCTAAGCGTGGAAACGTAGATTAATTCGTCGATGCGGCAAAGCCGCTAACAATGGTTTTAGATGTCACAATATAATTCACAATCTATAGAAGTCCTGACCGGTTTAGAGCCGGTGCGCAAGCGTCCTGGTATGTATACCGATACCACTAGGCCTAATCATTTAGCTCAGGAAGTGATCGATAATAGTGTTGATGAAGCGCTGGCAGGTCACGCGAGCGAAATCGTTGTAACCTTGTTTGCCGATGGTTCGCTGGCCTGTTCTGATAATGGTCGCGGTATGCCGGTGGATATTCATCCTGAGCAAGGGCTGCCCGGCGTCGAAGTTATTTTGTCGACACTGCATGCCGGCGGTAAATTCTCTAATGATAACTACCAGTTTTCAGGTGGTTTGCATGGCGTTGGGGTGTCGGTAGTAAATGCGCTATCTAGCTCATTGGAAATTATCATTAAGCGAGACGGACAGGTTCATCAGATGTTTTTTGCTGATGGCGAGAAAAGCACTGAACTTGCAGTCATTGATAGTTGCGGCAAGCGTAATACCGGTACCTTTATACGGTTTACACCAAACCCTAAGTACTTTGATACGGCGAAATTCTCCGTTCGGCGTTTAAAACATGTATTGCGCGCCAAGGCGGTATTGTGCCCAGGATTGCGAGTAAGTTTTGTTGATGAAACGGGCACAGAAAGTGAAGAGTGGTATTACGAAGATGGCTTACGTGATTATTTAGCTACCCATACTCGTGAATACGACACCCTACCGGCAGAGCCCTTTATCGGCCATTTTAGTGGTCGTACTGAGGCCGTTGATTGGGCTGTGCAATGGTTGCCAGAAGGTGGTGAACCACTTGCTGAATCCTATGTGAATTTAATTCCTACCGCGCAAGGTGGTACCCACGTAAACGGTTTACGCAGCGGTTTGTTGGATGCAATGCGAGAATTTTGTGAATTTCGTAGCTTGATACCCCGTGGTGTAAAATTGGCGCCAGACGATATTTGGGATCGCTGCAGCTATGTATTGTCATCCAAATTGGCAGACCCGCAATTTTCAGGGCAAACTAAAGAGCGTCTCAGCTCTCGTGAAGCCTCAGCCTTTGTCGCCGGTGTTGCCAAAGATGCCTTTAGTCTTTGGTTAAATCAGCACACCGAAGATGCCGAAAAGCTGGCTGAGCTATGTATTAATAATGCTCAAACTCGGTTGCGTAAAGCTAAGAAAGTAGTGCGTAAAAAAGTATCAGCAGGGCCAGCATTGCCGGGAAAATTGGCGGATTGCTCAGGTGTCGATACCGAGCGAGCAGAATTGTTCTTAGTGGAAGGTGACTCGGCCGGCGGCTCTGCAAAACAAGCCCGCGACCGACAGTTTCAAGCTATCTTGCCACTGCGCGGTAAAATTCTGAATACTTGGGAAGTGGATGGCCAACAAATTTTGGCCTCGCAAGAGGTGCATGATATCTCTGTGGCAATGGGAATCGATCCAGAGTCCGATGATTTAAGTGGTCTGCGCTACGGCAAAATTTGTGTGCTAGCTGATGCAGACTCCGATGGTCTGCATATTGCCACTTTATTATGTGCGTTGTTTTTGCGTCATTTCCGCCCCCTAGTCGAGCAGGGTCACGTCTATATTGCCATGCCGCCACTATACCGTATAGATATTGGTAAAGACGTGCATTACGCCTTAGACAATGGTGAAAAACAGGGAATTCTTGATCGCTTAGAAGCCGAGAATAAACGCGGCAAAATATCGGTCACGCGCTTTAAGGGCTTGGGTGAAATGAATCCGCTGCAGCTGCGTGAAACGGTTATGGATCCTAATACACGGCGTTTGGTGCGTCTGGCCATAGAAGACGGTGATGAAACCGATGGTTTGATGGATATGCTCTTGTCAAAAAAACGCGCTTCAGATCGCAAAACATGGCTAGAGGCTAGTGGCGATGAGGCGGAAGTCTTATTATGATTGTAGCGTTAATTTTTGGTCTGTAAATTGCCAGATATCTTCAATTTGGCAATCATCGTTCTTAATACAGGGAAGTACAGTAAACCATATTGCTAATATTGAGGCAGGGGTTTGCCGTTGTGATTTACAAGGAGATTGGCAGTGGCTTTTGATTATGGCTCGATTGATCTAGGTCTAAAAAACCCCTTTAAATTGGAAGGCGCTGTGATTTTTGGGCGCAGTCTTTTACAAACCTTCATGGGCTTGTTTTTGCTGATTTCCGCCGCTGGCTTGGTTAATGACGATGCAATTGCTGGCTGGATATTGATGGTGTTTGGTGTTGGTGTTTTGGGTTGGGGTGTTGCGGGAATGGCGCGCGGCATTTATGCGGTACTGCGGTATTTTGTTGGTCGTAATCACCCTAGTTCGTTAGCTGTTAATCGGAGTAAATCAGAAGCTAGTACCGCTGCTGAAGAAGCGGCATTTGTGAATTACACCAGCGATGAGCTGGAAGAAATGCTTGTTGGTCGTAAAAATGGCACTTTTGTAGAGCCTAGGGGCTTTCTTGCTCGCAGCATTCATAGCATCTTGCCCAATCTTTTATTTATGCCCTACCCCATTCGAAATATGGCGCAGAATTTATTTGCCGCTTGGGTGAGTACTGTGATTTCTTTGCTGGCTTATGCGCTGGTTGCTTTTGTCACCTTGGCGGGGTTTGCGGGTGATGCTGGGCGACTTATTTTCCCCGTGTATTCTGCTTTGTTAATGTTTTTTGTTGTATACACCTGGTGGCAGGTTGGCCGACCCATTGTGCGCCGTGCAGAACGTAATATTGAGGCTCAAGGTGGTGGCGAGCTGGTAAAAGTGATTAGCTTATCCTTGATAGCACCAGTTATTTTTGGTGTTGCGATGTCGTGGCTAATTTCTTTGTTGGGTGTATCTAGTGCTGAAATTGATAGCTGGTTATCGGTAATACCTAGCTTACATGCTGTCTACTATTTAATAGCGGTACTGTTACTGGCTTTTGGTGTTAGCGCTTTGATCTTGTTGATGCTTCAAAAGCGACTTGATTTAGCTAACCCCGTAGTTGAAGTGTCGGAGCTACGTGAAAATTGGCAGGAATCTGTTCATCCTAATGAGATATTTATAAACCTCGATAATTTAGTCATGGCAAATCGTCGTTATAAGGAAGTGCCCAATCGTGTCTATCGAGAGCTGGATCCGGAATTGCGAGAGCACATAGATGGCAAAGGTGGCTTTAAGGGAGAAATGATCCAAGAAGTTCAGCCTAAGGTGAAGCCAATGGATTTGGGTCCGTTATTTGAGCAGCTACGTTTTGTGTCGCTTATTAGTGGTAATGCCTTGTTTGTTATTGCCACAATACTGACTTTGTTTTTAGCTTATCAATTGGTTGATATTTATGTCTTTGCTAAAGAGTTTGGTTTTACCGCGGCGCCGACGTCAACGGAAACTATTGCCTTATTAGATTTAGCCATGACTGGCATACATTTTTTGTTGGTGGGTATTGTGGTGAGGTCATTTGCACGTTTACTCACGAATAATGCGCATGTGTTTTTTGCTGAAATTCAGTTTGAATCTTTGCTGGTCTATTTTAAATGTGAAGGTACGTTTACTGAATCGAAAATATCAACAGGCACAGGGATTCACGACAGCACTCGATCAGAAAATACCTTGGTGCGTAGCAGCATTACACCTTGGGTCATTGTGTCGAAAATAGTATCCACGACGTTTGCCGCCACGGGCATGAAAAATTTAGAGCATCCTCGATATGTATTAGAAATGTACAAGGATGAGGATCAACTTCAAGATATTAAGCGCGATGTGGTGTCTTTTCTCAAAGACCGAGAGTCAATTGCTGCTATTACTAGTCAGCGGGATTTAGGTAATGCCTCTCAAATTTATCAGTTGAATCAACAAACTCGAGCTGCGCCGCCTGTGCATGGCGTTGAGAGTGATAGCGATGCAGCTGGCTATCTGAGAAAAGAAGATACGCTACAGAGTCCTGATAAGGATTGATATGGCGGAGGCAGCAATCATTTCTGTCTTGTGGTGTGTTTACGGTATCTAAATACAAAATGTAGAATGTTAATTGGGCGAGGCAAGGTATCACCGTGGTATTACAAAGCTGTACATTGCTTTAGCTAAATAGTGCTTAAGTAGATTGTGCCTTCGGGTACTGGTATTTCACAGCTAGGTGTAACACAGTTAGTGGAACTATAAATTCATAAGGAAAATAAAACATGTTTAGTCATATTATGGTCGGTGCAAATGATATTCAGGAATCAAAGAAATTCTATGATGCGATTTTAGGTGCATTGGGCTGTGAGCCGGGTGTTATTGATGAAAAAGGGCGTTGTTTCTATTTCACCGCCACAGGTATTTTTGCAATTACCAAGCCGATTGATGGCAATCCTGCAAGTAATGGCAATGGCAGTACGGTGGGGTTTGCGGCAAAAGATCCTGCAGAGGCCGATGCCTGGCATGCGGCAGGTTTAGCTAACGGCGGCGTAAGCTGTGAGGATGCACCGGGTATTCGTGAGAGTGGTCTTGGTAAATTGTATCTCGCGTATTTACGGGACCCGTCTGGCAATAAAGTTTGTGCTTTACACCGAGTTGAGTAGTATGAATTAATCACAAAAAAGGGCGAGGTGTTGTGATTCCACCCTCGCCCTTTTTATTTTGTGCATCGCGGTTTTTGTATCTATCACAATGTCATACAAGGATGGGTTGATATGAAAATAACTTTGTTTGGGGCTACTGGGGCAGTGGGTGGCGAATGCCTACGTCAATCCTTGGCGGCGGGACATGAAGTGACCGTTCTGGTCAGATCAGCAGCAAAACTACCGGAAGAGTTCCGTAACCGTATTACCGTTGTTGAAGGGGATGCGTTGAACGCCGATGATGTGTGGCGAGTTATTTTGGCTGATACAGAGGCAGTTTTGTTTGCTATTGGAGTAGATAAGCAGTCTTTGCCAAATCTTTGTACTGATGTGAGCCGGCATATTCTTGACGCATTGAGAACGGAAGAGGGTGTGCGTTTCATTTGGTGCGGAGGTGGTAGTACCTTTGTTGATGAGGATCAGATTACCATTGGCGCTCGTTTTGTACGGAAGTTTGCAGAAGTATTTATGAGTCTGCGACATCAAGATAAAGAACGACAATATCAATTGTTAAAACAGTATCCAGATGTGGAGTGGTATGGTGTGCGGCCGCTGCAAATGCGAAAAACCTCGATGCGAGGGCAATATCGCATGGGTTTTGATCCTTTTAATAGCTTTTCGGTAATCAGTTTTGCCGACTGTGCACACGCCATGTTGAGTATGTTGGAAGGTACTCGTTGGCGGCATAAAGCCCCCATTATCCAGTATTGATAGAAACGGCCTGTTATCCAGAGGCTATATTGGCTATTTTTAGTTGCTTAGCTGATATGCGGTCAAGGCTATTGGAGTAATAGCGCGCATGCCGTTATAATGCGCGCCAGATTATAATGCGGGGCTGCTAGGTCTTGTAAGTAAATGAGGACGTTATCGGTGAATAGTGTAATGTTTAAAAGATTGGTTGCCGCCTTTGGTTTGGTGATGGTGTGTGTATCCGCTTGGGCGTTGACAGATAAGCAAATTGCCGAAGTAGAAAGTCGTATTCAGCCAGCAGGTAAAGTGTGCTTGCAAGGCGATAATACCTGTGGCGCTGCGGTTGCTTCAGCCGGCGGTGCCGCGAAGTCAGGCGAAGAAGTGTACAAAAGTAGCTGCCAAGGTTGTCACGCAACTGGCGCAGGTGGCGCGCCTAAGCTGGGAGATGTGGCAGATTGGGGCAAACGTGCTGAAAAAGGTGTTGATACCCTGCACAAGCACGCGATTGAAGGTTTCAGTGATATTGGCATGATGCCCGCTAAAGGTTTATGTATGAGCTGTTCTGACGAAGAAGTTATGGCGGCGGTTGATTACATACTTGAGAATAGTAAGTAATCAGCACATACCTTAGAAAAAGCCGCGCACTGCGCGGTTTTTTTTCGTCTGAGGTTTTCAAATCCGTTAATGCTCCACTTTTTACCGGTTTAAGTGCTTGGGCTGCGCTGGAAACACCGCTACTCTGAAATCTACAAACTGTCAGTGGACGAGTTTTTATGAATCAGTGGTTGATTGTTGCGCTAGTGGTACTGCTTATTAGTGCTTGTGGTGGTTCGTCCAATGCAAACTCTGTCGATACTGATAGCAGTGGTATGAGTAATGATGAGCAACCAGCCACAGGATCCCCTAATAACGGTGAGTCTCAAGTGCCGGCGGTTTATGGGACACCGCTAGCGAGTCAAATACGCCCTGGGGTAGAGATTACTGCCGACGGCAGTGCCTGCACGGGTAATTTCATTTTTTCGCCAAATAACGAGACCTTTTATATTGGCGTGGCGGCACATTGCTTTAGTGCAGATACCAACGACGGTACCGACTCCTGTGAAACCAATAATTTACCGATTGGCTACAATCAAGTCATGATAGAAAATGCGACCCAGCCGGGCGAGATTGTCTATTCCAGTTGGCGAGCAATGCAAGAGGCAGGTGAAACTCCGGGCTCAGATGCCTGTGTTTACAATGATTTTGCCTTGGTGAAAATACACCAAGATGATATTGCCAACGTCCACCCTGCGGCTATCGCCTTCGGTGGACCGATATCTTTACATAGTGATTTGGCATCCGTAGGTGATAATGTTTACGCTTATGGGCGCTCCCCTTACCATATTGGCTTACGCGCGCTAGAGGCAAAAAGTGGTTCTATTTCAGCGATATTGGGCAGTGGTTGGGCCTATGAAATTAACACCGATAACGCGAGTATTCCCGGGGATAGTGGCGGCCCGATTTTCGGCCCCAATGGTGAGGCATTGGCAGTAACTAGCGTCTTGTCGGTAGGTTTAGGTGGCCTTAGCTTGGTTAATATTAGTAATGGCGTGGTAAATCTGGATAGGGCCTTACAGTATGCTATTGATGGTGGCTTTATTAATGCCAACACAGCATTAATAACCTGGCCTGATTTTTATCCTTCGGGCGACTTTTAATAGAGCGTGAAATTTAACCAAGCATATCGCGTAGACTGGCGAGAGTTTCTCCGCCGCGCTTTTGATTTTGTGCAGGATCGTTGTCGCCACGACCTTCCCATTCTAAGTCCTCCTGTGGCAGTTCAGCTAAAAATCGACTTGGATCACAGCTGGTAAACTCGCCAAAACTCTTGCGTTTGGCGCAGTAGCTCATGGTAAGAGTGCGCTGGGCGCGAGTAATACCCACATAACACAGCCGACGCTCTTCTTCGATCATACCGTCGTCTATACTATTTTGGTGAGGAAGAATGCCTTCTTCGAGACCAATCATAAAAACATGCGGGAACTCCAAGCCTTTGGCGGCATGAAGAGTCATTAGCTGCACTTGGTCATCGCTTTCTTTTTCGTCTTCCTGACGCTCCATTAAGTCACGTAGCACTAAGCGGCTTATTGCGCCTTCTATAGCATTTTCACTGTCGTCGTCTTTTATTGATTTCTCTAATGAATTAATCAATGTGTGAACATTGGCCATTCGTCGTTCTGCAATGGCAATGGAGGAGGCGTTTTGAATTAGCCAGTCTAGGTAATCGATATCATTCACTAGTTGCCGCACAGTGGCTACAGGGTCGCCTTCATAGCATTGTCGGCGCAGAGCATTTAGCCAAGCGGTAAATTCCCGAAGACGTAAAACCGCTGCCTCGGGTAAGTGTTGCCCCAGCCCTAATTCATCACAAGCGTCGTACATGCTCACTTCACGATCGGTGGCATAGCGGCCTAAACCTTCCAGTGTTGAGGTACCAATCTTGCGGCGGGGTATATTTACAATCCGTAAAAAGGCGTTGTCATCTCCCGGATTAATGATGAGGCGCAAATACGCCATGATGTCTTTGATCTCATTGCGCGCAAAAAACGACGTGCCCCCGCTGAGCTTATAAGGTATTTGGTGTACCTGTAGTTTTAATTCTAATAGGCGCGATTGATGGTTGCCGCGATATAAAACAGCGTAATTACCAAAACGTCCCTGAGTGCGGAGTTTGTGATCAAGAATCTCGGTTACGACACGTTCGCATTCGGCGTCGTCATTGCGACAGCGGATGATCCTAATCGGTTCGCCGTGGCCAAGCTCAGACCACAAGGCCTTATTCAAGTCATGGGGGTTGTTGGCAATAACGGTATTTGCCGCTTTGAGAATGCGGGCTGTAGAACGATAATTTTGTTCCAGTTTTACAACTTTTAGATGCGGGTAATCTTTGCCCAGCAATGCCAGGTTTTCAGGCTTTGCACCGCGCCAAGCGTAGATAGATTGATCGTCATCACCCACAACGGTGAGTCCGCCACGGTCGCCAACCAGTTGTTTCACCAAGTGGTATTGGGCGCCGTTGGTGTCTTGGTATTCGTCTACCAACATATAGCGTATTTTTTGCCGCCACTTTTCCAAAATAGCCGGTTGTTGCTGAAATAATAGCGCTGGCAGCATGATCAAATCATCAAAATCTAAGGCGTTATAGGCTTTTAAGGCGTTTTGATAGCGTAAATATGCCTGTGAGCACAGAATGTCGGCCGGCCCTTCTGCGCTGGCAATGGCTTGTTGCGGGGTAATGAATTCGTTTTTCCACTGCGAGATTCGGTGTTGAATTCGGTCGGCATTGTCGCTCTCAGCACCGTGGTCTTGCATGAGTAAATCGCGGATTAAAGCCTGAGCGTCTTGGCTGTCGAAAATCGAGAAGCCGGATTTATACTGCAATGCTTTGTATTCGCTGCGTAGAATAGTCATTCCCAAATTGTGGAAGGTCGACACCGTTAAGCCGCGAGCGGCTTTGCCTTTAACCAGTTGAGAGACGCGTTCTTTCATTTCGCGTGCGGCTTTATTGGTAAATGTTACCGCGGCAATGTGGCGTGCGGGCATGCCGCATTTTTCGATGAGGTAGGCCATTTTGCGAGTAATGACGCTGGTCTTACCACTACCCGCACCCGCCAATACCAATATGGGGCCATCGATATAAAGCACCGCTTCGCGTTGTCTGTCGTTGAGTTTGCTCACGCGATTGCCGTGTCCTGCGCCGAAGTTGAGAAGGCTGAACATTGTAGCAGTGGCAGAGGAAGGGAAGAACCGCATTGGTGGGTAAATAGTGGTGTTACCGAGTTAACGGTTTACGAAAGATATGCCTGTTAATATCCCCCTAATTGCCGTTAAAAAACTATATTGGTTTCTCAAGGTTATCTTAGACTTTGATAGCTGGGAGCACGTGCGGAAGAAATCTCCATTGATTTTTACCATAGCGGTTAACTGCCTACCTAGAGTGATGTGGGTATTCGATTTAGAAAACCCCCTCACCGTCTTGATCGCTAAGCTGTTTCAATTGGGTAGGCGGGATACAATTAATTTTATCTGTTGGGAAGTTTAGCCCTATGTTGACGAGAGAGTGTGATAAATGAACCAAAGTAAGTCGACAAAAAAACCTTGGGAAGAAGGGCCAAGTTTTGGGCTTTGGATTCATATTGCGAAATGGTGTCTTGGCAAGGCTCAGGCTTTGGGTTTGAACTACCCCAATTTCTCTGAGCAAGCGTTAATGGCGGCAGCGCGGAAGAAAACGGGTTTAGATGATTTTGGCGACCCTCGCTTTCTTGAACCCTTCCGTTTGCGCTTAGCCTACTTTAAAGATAATCAGCGTTTTAGTCCTTTAGGCAAAGTGGCTGCTTGGCAAATATTACTTAAGCCGTTGATCAATCGTTTGCGTATTCAGGATTTGCTGAAGCGCCATCCCGAAATTCGTGAGCAACGTATTGAGCGTCCGCTATTTGTAACGGCTTTTCCACGAACGGGAACCACGCTGCTGAGCCAGTTGTTGGCACTAGACCCTGCGGCGAGGCCTTTATTATTTTGGGAGACGATGCAGCCAACGCCTGATGAAGGCATTGTAGAGGGTGAACCTGATCCTCGAATCCCTCGCGCTAAGGCTGTGGTCGAGCAGTTGCGAGGCTTGATGCCGGCGCTCCGTAAGATCCATGATATTGATCCAACGGGACCGGAGGAGTGCGCGGGTTTGTTGGCCAATGCCTATATTCTGCCAATTTTTGAGGAAGATAATGATGAATATAAGCAGTGGATTGATAGTTTAAGTACCGAACAAGTTTGCGCTGCTTATGAAGAGTACAAGGAACAACTGCAGATTCTGCAATGGCAGCGAGGTGGTGGTCACTGGGTGCTAAAGAGCCCATTCCACTTAAATTGGTTAGATGCGTTATTAACCACATTTCCAGATGCTTGTGTGGTACAAACACATCGCGATCCAAAGCAGGTTCTGCCCTCTATCTGCAGTTTAGATGCAGTCATGCAGCAAGCGGCTTGTGATACGGTGGATTGCGCTGCGGTCGGTCGGCATTTGAATAGTCAGCTTGCGATCTCTTTGCAGCGAGGCATGGCGGCGCGACTTAATCATCCGGCGGAGCGGGTATTTGATGTCCAATACGCAGATTTATTGACTGACCCAGTGGCAGTAATACGTCGTATTTATTCGCACTTTGGATATTCATATTCTGACGTGATGGCAGAGAAGATCGCTGAATATCTTGCGACGAATCCGCAGAATAAACACGGGAGTCATAAATACCAGCTGGCTGATTTTGGTCTAGCTGCAGAAGATGTAGACCGATCCTTTGGTGATTATTGTCAGCGCTTTCAAATTCCGCTGGCAGTGCAGGATCAATAATGAGTAAAGCAGAGTTACCTGATAATCACAGCACGCCACCGCCACCGCCACCGCCACCCAAGCGTTTGCGCAAGTTTATGCTGCACCTTATTTATTGCTTAATTAAGCTGTTAGCAAAACTGCCTTTAGGTAAGCAGCTCGCAATTGGTCGTGGTTTGGCACTCATTTTATGGCCCTTGCTGGGGCAGCGTTTGCATGTGGCGCGGACAAACTTAGCACTTTGTTTTCCGGATATGAAAGAAACGGAGAGAGAGGCGTTGTTGCGACGTCATGTAGATGCTCTTGGTATGGGCTTTTTTGACTCTGCGGCGAGCTGGTTTAGTGAAGATGCGCTATTAAGTGATAAGTATCGGATCGAGGGCGCTGAACACCTAGACGCGGCAATAGCGCGAGGCAAGGGTGTCTTGTTACTCGGCGCGCATTTTACTACGCAAGAACTCAGCGTACGAATGTTGAGCTTTCACTATAAGGTGCATGGTGTTTATCGCCGCTATCCTGACCCGCTCCAAGAAGACATGGTTCTAAAGGCGAGATTACGGCATTTCGCTGATATGATTCCCAGCGATGATATGCGTAAGACCTTGAAATACCTGCGCCAAGGAAAGATCGTTTGGTATACGCCTGACCAAGACTTTGGTGAGTATGGCATGGACCACAGTGTTTTTTTACCGTTCTTTAGTATCCAGGCAGCCACAGTCACCGTGCCTGGTAGATTGGCGCAAAGTAGCGGTGCAGCGCTGGTGCCCTTTTTCTTTCGTCGAGAGGCGAATGGTCAATATTTATTGCGTATTCTGGCGCCGTTGGACGACCTTGCTGATGAGCCTGTTGAGGTGGCTAGAGAATTTAACGAATTATTGGAGCGGGAGGTCAAAGAAGCGCCTGAACAGTATCTTTGGGTTCATCAGCGTTTTAAAACACGTCCTGATCCATCTGAACCTTCGCCATATTCTTTAACTGAAGATAAACAGAATTAGTGTGAGTAATTTTAGCTAAGTTTGTTTTGGGGCTAATTGGTCAATGACCAGTAGCTAGATTTCGCCTCGATACAGCAAAGCCTCCCGTAAATGGCTTAGTGCTATATTTTCTGCCTTATCTAGATCGGCAATTGTTCGCGCAATTTTTACTAAACGATGATGAGCCCTAGCGCTAATCCCTAGCTTTTGCTCTGCGCGGAGCATGAATTGTTTGCTTGGCGTATCTAGTGCACAGAGCGTGGCCACCTCATCGGCACTGAGTCTGGCGTTTATGTTTGGGCTTCGTTGATACTGGCGGGCGCGGGCCGCGCATACCCTTTCTCTAACCGTGGCACTGGTTTCGGCTTGGCAGGATTGCTGCAATATTCCCGGTGGTAAGCGAGGGACTGTAATGCGTAAATCAATACGGTCGAGCAGCGGCCCAGATATTTTTCCACGATAACGTTGTATTTGGTCCGGCGTACAACGACAGTCCTTATTCTCGTCACCGTCATAACCGCAAGGGCAGGGGTTCATTGCCGCAATAAGCTGGAATTTAGCAGGAAATGTTAATTGTTTCGCTGCCCTAGAAATGACAACTTCACCCGATTCCATCGGCTCGCGCAGAACCTCTAACACTTTGCGAGGAAACTCAGATAATTCATCTAAAAATAAAATTCCATGATGCGCGAGCGAGATTTCACCGGGTCGGGGGTGGCTTCCACCGCCGACTAGCGCGGCCGCTGAAGCAGTGTGATGAGGTGAGCGAAATGGGCGGTGGAGCCGGAGTGCTTGGCCAGCAACAGATTGTACCGTGGCAATGTCCAGTCGCTCGGCTTCTGTTAAGGGCGGTAATATGCCGGGTAATCTATTTGCCAGCAGCGTTTTTCCGGTGCCTGGAGGGCCACTCAACAGTAAACTATGGCCTCCGGCCGCAGCAATCTCTAAGGCTCGCTTGGCGCCTACTTGGCCTCGTACTTCACTTAAGTCAGGGTATTTCTCTGAATCAATAGGCTCTTCGCTGGCGCGTGCGAATGGCAAGCTGTGTTGACCGTGTAAATGGGCGGCAACGGCCAGCAGTGAGTCAGCTTCTCGAACGCCGGTGTCGTCGACGATGGAGGCTAGCCCGGTATTGGCAGCGGGTAGAATTAAACAATGCCCGGCGATACTTGCTTGTACTGCAGCGGGAAGGGCGGCATCGACAGCACGTAATTCTCCGCTTAAACCCAGCTCACCAATCAATTCTAAGCTTTCAAGCGGTGCCGCAGGTACTTGGCCAGAGGCTAGTAAAATTCCAATTGCGATAGGTAGATCAAAGCGGCCCCCTTCTTTGGGTAGGTCGGCAGGTGCCAAATTGACGGTGATGCGACTGACTGGAAATTCAAAACGAGAATTGAGCAGGGCGGAGCGAACTCGGTCGCGGCTTTCCCGCACGGTAGCTTCTGGCAAACCGACAATATTGAAAGCAGGGAGTCCGCCAGATAAATGAACTTCAACGGTGACTAACGGGGCATTGATTCCCAATTTGGCACGGCTGTATACAGTAGCGAGAGGCATGTATCTTCATCCTTGAAGGTAGCATAGCGATTTATCTAATTGGACAAGCTCAGTGATTGTCGGTGGTTTGGCTTTCTAGTTGTTGGCTGAGTTCGGCTAATTGCTTTTCTAGGGCTTCCAGTTTACTGCGGGTGCGGTTGAGTACGGCAACCTGTGCGTCAAACTCATCACGCGACACCATATTTAAACGACTAAAGCCACCTTGCAATAAAACCTGCACCTTTTCTTCAATATCGTGCTGTATTTCAGGTCCATTATTTATTAACTTACTAGCTTGCTGTGCTAATTGAGCCATAAAATCGGGTTTTGTCATTGTGATGTCCTCAAGTATTGTTCAAGTGTAGCGTTATTAGCCCCTGTTGGCACCTCTACCATGGTTGCCGCTTACGTTGATTGTCACTTGTTTGTGGTAGTGTGTAATAGATTGGGTAAAATAGATTGAATCCACCTGTTTTTATGAGGAATTGTTAATGCCAAGCTTTTTTCAATATATTTTATTGGCGAGTATTTTAGGGCTCGTTTCTGGATGCATGAATACCCATGTTGCTAATAAAGAGCAAATTGAGTTTCGGGCGCAAGAGCAAGCGGGAAAATCGGATGCAACGCCAGAGGAAGCTATAGCGCAAGCTGAAAAGGCCTATGAAGCGGCGCTTGTTAATGATTTGGGTTTTTATGCCCCCTCTCACATGGAGCAAGCCAAAGTGAAGCTGGCCGAGGCAGTTAAGATAAGTAAGAAAATTGCTTTACCAGAGGATCGACTTGCTGCCATTAGCGCTGCCTTTGCGGCAAGTAAATTAATTGCAGATGCGTATGAAAATAAAAATACCGCACTAACACAGCTTAGTAAGGTGTTTGATCATCAGAAAGTGTTGTTGGAAATTAATGCAGACGCGGTTCATCCAAAACTGTATCGAAAGGCCGTTAACAAGCTAGAAGGCTTAATCCGGGACATTGAGGGTGGATTGCTTGCCGAGGTGAAAGACAATGAAGCCAAGGTATTAGGATATTTTGCGTATGTTGAGGTAGAGACCATGAAGGCAACCTACCTTAACAAAGCCATTGAAAAACTAGATGAGGCCGAATCAATAGATGCGGAAGACTTTGCTGAGGTGTCTTACGAAAAAGCAGAGGAGGCCATTGATTACGCGAGTGATTTTATTGAAAACAATTATCGTGATAGAGAAAACGTAAAGCGCTTAAGCCACAAAGCTTATACACAAGCTATGCGGGCTTATTATATTGCGGAAGAATCAGCAAAGATTGTTGAAATTGATGAAGAAGAAGCCGAGCAATATATTTTGTATGTAGAGTCTTTGCTACAGCGTATCAATGAAGAAGCGGGTGTCAGTGATATAGAGGCGATGCCGCTGCGCGAGCAATCCCGCAGTCTTGCTGAGGCGTTTAAGGCCGGTGCGACAAGTATTACAACTTCGGCGGTAGAGTCGGCAGTGGTGCCAAGTCAAACGTCAGTACCTGAAGCTCCTATTCAAGAAAACACACCGAGTCTATATGTGGAATTTGATGAAGAAGTAAGCGAAGAATAACAGCCAATATCCTATGCGCTGGGTGGAGCTGCTTGTCCCTCAGCGTCATTTTCACCCCCTCTAGCTCCCCTCTTTTTCACTTTCGGATTTTGCGCGCCCAAACTCGGTGCGGAGAAGCTTTGGTTTGAGAACTTATTTAGCGCAACTTCGTAAAAAACGCACAGCGATGGTACAGTTATTGCTGAATATTTAAGAATGTGAAGACGTGGTGATAAAAGTATTTCGCGTTAAATGTCGGTGTTTATCAATAAGGAATCGCTGTGACGGCCATAGCACCTGTAAGCTCTAGCTTGTCTGTCTCAAGCGTTGAGGCTACGCCTAGAAAATCTTGGTCGGCATCGATAGCTCTTGGTTTTCGCGCCGGGGTTAATCGCACTGATTTGGCGCGCTCTCTTCATAAGGGGCCGTTGCGGGTGCAGCGGCCATTTTATCCAGAGGGTGATTGCTGCCACGTATATCTCTTACACCCACCGGGCGGGATGGTGGCCGGTGATGTTTTGGAGGTGGATTTAGCTTTAGATGGCGGCGCACAGGCACTCCTTACCACGCCATCTGCAGGTAAGGTGTACCGAAGTGATTTGGTGAAAACTGTGCAAGCACAGGCCGTCACTGCACAACTTGCTGATGGCGCTTGTTTGGAGTGGCTTCCTCAGGAAACGATCATTTTTGAGGGTGCAGAGGCGGAGCTTTGTAATCAATTCTTTTTGCAAGGTGATGCCAAGCTATGTGCATGGGATATTGTGGTATTGGGTCGACGTGCAAGCGGTGAAAATTTTAAGCATGGTCGCTGCACTCAAAAAATAGAAATTAGTAGAAACGATAAGCTTGTATTTAAAGAGCGTACCGAATGGCTAGGTGGCAGCCGAATGTTGGATGCACCTTGGGGTATGAATGGCATGTCGGTTAGCGGCACCTTAGTGATGACGTTGCAGTGTGATCAACAACTGCTGGATGACTTACGCGAAGGCTTGGCGGACCTTGCAAGTGACAAAGCTTGGCAGCCGGCCGAGTGGGGCATATCACAGAAAAGAGAGATTTTTTTAGCACGTTATTTGGGCAATTCTCCGGAGCAGTGTCGCAAGGGTTTTGTTTGGCTGTGGTCACAATTGCGGCCGGTATTTAACGCTCGACCTGCATGTGCGCCACGAATTTGGAATACCTGAATACTAGTTCAGCGGTGATGAAATAGATTAAATACGGGATACGCAGACGATGGAATTGAGTCCGAGAGATAAAGATAAATTATTAATTTTTACTGCCGCGTTACTGGCAGAGCGTCGCAAGGCGAAAGGGTTGAAATTAAACTATCCCGAGGCCATTGCACTTATCTCCGCTGAAGTGATGGAGGGCGCGCGCGAGGGGCGCAGCGTTGCCGAGATGATGAGCGCAGGCCGTGAGGTATTGAGCCGAGATGATGTGATGGCAGGTGTTGCAGAGATGATCCATGAAGTGCAGGTGGAAGCAACGTTCCCCGATGGAACTAAGCTTGTTACCGTACATAACCCCATTGTTTAACGAATTTAGCAGCTCACGGTTGCATGAACGGAGGCACCATGATTCCAGGTGAAGTGCACGTCGTACAGGGTAGTATTGTGCTTAACGAAGGGCGAGCAACATTGATTATTGACGTTGCCAATAGTGGTGATAGACCGATTCAAGTGGGATCACATTATCATTTCTTTGAGGCGAATCTGGCCTTGGTGTTTGACCGTGAAGCGAGTCGTGGATTTCGTTTAAATATTGCGGCGGGTACGGCGGTTCGGTTTGAGCCTGGTCAAAGCCGAGAGGTAGAGTTGGTTGCCTTGGCGGGCAAACGGGAAGTGTATGGTTTTCGTGGCGATGTCATGGGGGCTTTAGATGGGGCTAGCGATACAGGAGTAAGCTCGTGACCAGCATTGATCGCCGCGCGTATGCGGATATGTATGGCCCCACGGTGGGTGATAAGGTTCGGCTTGCTGATACCGAGCTTTGGATAGAAGTTGAAAAAGACTTCACCAGCTATGGCGAAGAGGTAAAGTTTGGTGGTGGTAAAGTCATCCGAGACGGTATGGGGCAAGGCCAATTAGGTAGTGAATTTACTCCTGATACCGTGATTACCAATGCATTGATATTGGATCACTGGGGCGTGGTGAAGGCCGATGTCGCCATCACGGCGGGTAGAATAACGGCCATTGGTAAAGCCGGTAACCCCGATATTCAGCCAGATATCGACATTATTATTGGCCCTTGTACCGAAGTGATTGCCGGAGAGGGACAAATTTTAACAGCGGGTGCCATTGACGCTCATATTCATTTTATTTGTCCTCAACAAATTGAAGAAGCATTGATGAGCGGTGTAACCACCATGCTGGGTGGTGGAACGGGCCCTGCTACGGGGACGAATGCGACAACGTGTACTCCGGGTGCGTGGCATATCGGCACTATGCTGCAAGCGGCTGAAAGTTTTCCAATGAATTTAGGCTTTTTAGGCAAGGGCAATGCAAGTTTGCCTGGGGCTTTGGAGGAGCAACTGCAAGCGGGGGCAATGGGGCTGAAGCTCCATGAGGATTGGGGTACCACGCCAGCGTCAATTGATTGCTGTTTGAGTGTGGCGGAAAAGTACGATGTGCAAGTGGCTATTCATACCGACACGCTCAATGAGTCGGGTTTTGTAGAAGACACCTTAGATGCATTTAAAGGCCGAACAATTCATACCTACCACACTGAAGGGGCCGGTGGTGGGCATGCTCCTGACATAATTAAGGCGTGTGGCTCGGCAAATGTGTTGCCATCGTCTACAAATCCAACTCGTCCCTATACGGTCAATACGGTAGATGAGCATTTGGACATGTTGATGGTCTGCCATCATCTGGACCCTAATATTCCAGAAGACGTTGCTTTCGCCGATTCTAGAATCCGAAAAGAGACCATTGCCGCTGAAGATATTCTTCACGACTTAGGGGCGTTTTCTATGATTTCGTCCGACTCTCAGGCCATGGGGCGAGTGGGCGAAGTGGTGTGTAGAACATGGCAGACGGCACATAAAATGAAAATGCAGCGAGGTCCGCTTGCTGAAGATAGCAACGGAAGTGATAACTTCCGAGCGCGTCGTTATATTGCTAAATACACAATCAACCCCGCTATTGCGCATGGAATTTCACATGAGGTGGGTTCAATTGAAGTGGGTAAATTGGCGGATTTAGTACTGTGGAAACCCGCTTTTTTTGGCATTAAGCCATCAATGATTATCAAAGGTGGGGCCATTGCGGCAGCGCCGATGGGCGATCCCAACGCGTCAATTCCAACGCCGCAACCGGTACATTACCGGATGATGTTTGGTGCATTTGGCAAGGCGTGTGTGAAGACCTCTGTGAGTTTTGTCAGTCAGGCAGCGATTACAGCTGATATAGCCTCTTCGCTGGGCTTGGACAGGCCGTTAGTCGCAGTAAAAAACTGCAGGAACGTGACCAAGGCGGATATGGTGTTAAACAATTATCAGCCGGTAATGGATGTAGATCCCGATACTTATGAAGTGCGCGCTGATGGCCAATTGCTGATCTGCGAGCCGGCGAATGAGTTGCCACTGGCTCAGTTGTATTGTTTGTTTTGATGCAGTGTTACAAGAATTAACAAGGAACCGATGATGTTGGAGTGTTACGAACTGGGTGGGGGCTGTAGTGAGATCCGCTTGGTGTTGAATTATCAGGAGCGTCAACGTAGTCGCTTTCGAGCAAAAACCCTATGCGGTCAAGATGTAGCGTGGTTTGTTGAGCGGGGGAAAGTGTTAGCTGATGGTGAAGTTTTAATTGCGAAAAGTGGTGAGAAAATTCTTGTTGTTGCCGCAGAAGAGACGGTATCAGAAGTGCGTAGTAATGATCCATTATTGTTGGCCAAGGCAGCGTATCATTTAGGCAATCGGCATGTTCCATTGCAAATTGAAGCTGAAGAGTTGCGTTACCAGCATGACCATGTGTTAGACGATATGGTAAGAGGCCTAGGCCTGACGGTGTTAGTTACCGATAAAACGTTCCACCCAGAAAATGGGGCTTATCATAGCAGTACCGGCGCGCACTCCCATAGTCATTCACATGACCATCATCATGGCTAGGCCGCTGTTACATCTTATGCAGTTGGTAAGTCCGGCCTTACCTGTCGGCGCTTATGCGTATTCCCAAGGTTTAGAATATGCCGTGGAGCGAGGCTGGGTTCACGATATGAATAGCGCGGTGGATTGGCTTGGCGAGGTTTTAAATCACAGCGTTGGTGGTTTAGATTTACCCGTGCTGCTGCGCTTATTAAAAGCTTGGCGACAAGGTGACTGGCAAGCAGTGCAAGATTGGAATGACACTTTGCAGGCAGCTCGGGAGACGCGGGAGTTACTGCTGGAAGATGTGCAGATGGGTGAGGCTCTATTGCGCTTATTGGTTTCATTAGAATTACCGTCAGCGCAGCGGTGGCCTCAACAGAAGTCGATTAGTTTCGCCACCGGTTTTGCGATGGCAGCGCATCACTTTGATATAAATGATGATGACGCTTTAAGCGGGTTTGCTTGGAGTTGGCTAGAAAATCAGGTCGCTGCAGCGATTAAATTAGTTCCGTTTGGGCAGACCGATGGTCAGCGTCTACTAATGACGTTAATGCCTTGTATAGAGACAACGGTTGCAGAGGCTTGTGTGCGTGAAGATCATGATATTGGTGCCGGTTTGCCGGGCTTGGCGGTGGTGTCTATGCAGCATGAAACGCAGTATTCAAGATTGTTTCGTTCATAAAATTTATAAGCTCGGTGTGAGTTTGAGAGTAGTGGAGTTAACGGTATGAAGAAGCCTGCATTGCGGCTTGGAATTGGTGGGCCTGTTGGCTCAGGTAAAACGGCGTTAGTCAAAACCTTGTGCGCTGAATTGCGCGAGAGGTTTGATATTGCAGTAATAACAAATGATATTTATACCCGCGAAGATGCTGAGTTTTTGTTGCGTCATGAGGTGTTGTCGCAGGATCGAATCCTTGGTGTAGAAACTGGGGGCTGTCCGCATACCGCCATTCGCGAAGATGCCTCGATGAACCTCTCTGCGGTTGCAGAATTAAGTGGGCGTTTTCCTGAACTTGAACTCATTATGATAGAGAGCGGGGGTGACAATTTAGCCGCTACGTTTAGCCCTGAGTTATCTGACCTTACCATTTATGTTATTGACGTGTCGGCCGGCGATAAAATACCCCGTAAAGGTGGCCCCGGGATTACGCGGTCAGATTTATTAGTGATTAATAAAATTGATTTGGCTCCGCTAGTAGGTGCAGATCTCGGTGTAATGGATAGGGATGCAAAGAAAATGCGGGGTGATAAACCCTTTATTTTTAGTAATTTAAAAGACGGAAGTGGGGTGGGTGATATCGTTAGCTTTATTGTTGAGCAGGGTATGCTTGGACGTTAATGCCGAAAATGTGAAAGGAGTGCTAACTGATGGCTGACTCGGCGTCTTTATTAAGTATTTTATTATTTGGTTTTTCTGCAGGGGTTTTACACGCGTTTGATGCAGACCACCTTGCTGCAGTAAGTGGTATTGGTGGACGGAGTGGAGGGCGCTACAGTTTTCGTTTTGCATTGCATTGGGGCTTTGGTCACGGTTTAGCCGTCATTGTAATTGCCACCTTGGTATTAGTGGCCGGTGCAGCGATACCTACCCAATTTAGTGCTTTTGCTGAATCGCTGGTTGCGTGGATGTTAATTGCTATTGGGTGTATGACCTTTATGCATTTGTGGCGGCAGCATCAGCAGAGCGTTGAGAGGCCTCCCCGCAACTATAACGCCTTACTGGTGGGCCTTGTGCATGGCAGCGCAGGGTCAGCGCCCTTGCTCGCGGTAATTCCTGCGGCGGGAATGGCAAGCCCCGAGTTAGGAATGCTACATATATTGCTTTTTAATATTGGTTTGATTTTAGCTATGGCGGGCGTGGGTGCTGCTTTAAGACGTGGTTTGTCTGCGGCAGGTCATTACCATCGGACTTTGCAACTTTCTATGCAATCAGCATTAGGGATCTTTGCCACTGGTTTTGGTGTTTTTCTTCTCATGTCACAGTAAGCTCAAATAAGCGTACTTAGCGGTAGTTACTATGATCTTATTCACTGTTGTGTGAAAAGATTATGGTGACGGTTAGAACTTAGTGACGTGCCAAAATAAGATATAAAGGCGTTTATCCTCAGTCTATACTACTAAGTCGTTTTCCCTCTAAATATACCCTTTAAGGATTTACTCATGAAATACCTTGCCGTTATTGTGCTAGCACTGACACCGCTGGCTGGGCTGGCTGCCAATCTAACGATACCTGCTGGAAAAAAATATGTTGTGGGTATTGATCAGCAAGAATTAGTGCTCGATGAGCTGCGCATTGGTGATAACGCAATCATTACTTTTTCGTCTGGAGTGAGTGGGTGGCGTGTGCAAGCGCGGCACGCGTTTATTGGCGATGGGGTTGTTATTGATGGCAGTGGTGCAAATGGTGTGGCGGGTGAGATTGGTCGAGAGGCATCGGCTTGTTCAAACGGTGAACCGGGGGGAAATGGCGGCGATGGTGGTGATGGCCTGGCGATTCGTTTACAGCTCGGTTTAGAGGCGCTTGGTCAAATTCAAATATTGTCGAATGGTGGACGTGGCGGTGATGGTGGTGCAGGGAGTGATGGAAGCGATGTAAGTGATGCCTGCAAAGAGGCAGTTGGTGGTGAAGGTGGAAATGGTGGTAGTGGTGGCGAAGGTGGCCGCGGTGGTGATATCGCCTTGCTGTATAAAGTGTTAAGTAAGGGGAGCTCTATTGGCGACATTACTAAGCTAGTGCGCATAAGTAGTGAAGGTGGTGACGGGGGTGGTGGTGGAAATGCAGGCTCGGGTGGTGAGGGTAGTGAAGGTTACTATGTCAATAAAAGAACCCTGACGGGTAATCGTAAGTGGATGCCCGGTGGAGCGAGTGGGCTGGCAGGTAGCCCTGGCTCTGCAGGTTCTGCAGGCCACCCTGGCAGGATGTTACTTGATGAGCTGATATTGTCGGCTGAGCAGCCGAAAAGGGTAGAGGGCCCTTCGACAGCTACTCTAATTCAGTTGCAGCGCCAAGTTGAAAGTTTACGAATCCGAGTTGAACAATTAGAGGCTGCGCAAGTGGCACAGTAATGTTGCATATTTGTATTGATGAAGGGGTGCCAGAGGGCGCCCCTTTTTTATTTGAGGACCAATAACACAGCGTTCGCAGGAATATAGTGCATTGGCACTTATTTGGTGCGTGCTATTGCGCTCTTGGGTTGTCGGTTGTGATGGATCGCTGTTTTTTGTCATTAAGTAATTGTTTTTTATGTATTTTTTGTTGTTTTTGGAATATAAATAATGATGCTTAATTGCATGGGGCACAACAGTTGTGCGTAAATTTAATGCGTGCAACCGAGCAGTTTTATAAAAATGCGCTATATTTGAGCGTGTCTGCTCGTTGACGATGGGGTGTGGAATACATCTACAACAATATTGATTTTAGATATTTTCGCTTTATTGCTCTAACTTGTTGTTTTTATTGAATAATATTAAGGTTGGCATTGAAAATGCTATAACTCGGGCAGGAATGTGCTTGATCACTTTCTTATACCTTAGTGGAGACTAAAAGACATGAAAACAATGAAAACCTTAATCGCTGCAAGTGTTGCAGCTGCTTCAATGACAATGATCGCTGCTCCAGCTTCAGCTGAGTTAAGTGCAAGTGCAAGCGTTGCTAGCATGTACTTATGGCGTGGTTTTGATCTCAGTAACGGCGCTCCTGCTGTTTCCGGTGATCTGACTTACAGTACTGGTGGTTTTTATGCTGGTATTTGGGGTTCTAGCGGTGATGACAGTGCAGGTCAAGAGGTTGATTATTATGCTGGCTTCGCTACCGAAGTGGGTGGCGTTAGCATTGATCTAAGTGTTTGGAACTATGTGTACCCAGGTTCTTCAGCTGGCTTTGTAGATAATGGTGATACATACCTAGATTTAAGTGAAGTTATTTTAGGCTTAGGTTTTGGTGGTGTTAGCTTCACTATTTATGACAATGTTGCAGGCGCTTCTAGTTACAATTACTACACGCTTGGCTATGGCGTAGGTAGCTTGTCCTTCACGTTAGGTGGTACTGATAGCGATAATGAAGATTCAAACTACAGCCATTTTGACGTTTCTTATGCATACAACGATAGCTTGAGCTTCACTTTCAGCCAGATGATTGATGAAGACAATGATGATGATCTGAAATTCGTTGTTTCTTACAGCTTACCAATCAGCATGTAAAACTCGGCCGGCGACAGTGTTGTCGCCGGCTTTTTCTTAACTTAATCCTAATGTGTGGTAAACGCACATTGACAGGAGATATCCGATGAAATTGATTACGGCTGTTATTAAGCCATTCAAACTCGATGATGTGCGCGAAGCGCTATCTGACATCGGCGTACAGGGCATAACTGTCACCGAAGTAAAAGGTTTTGGTCGTCAGAAAGGTCACACTGAGCTGTATCGGGGTGCTGAGTATGTTGTTGATTTTTTACCTAAGGTGAAGATTGAAGTCGCTGTCGCTGATGGTTCAGTAGAACCAACCATCGAAGCAATTAGTAAATCTGCAAATACTGGCAAAATTGGCGATGGCAAAATTTTTGTCACGGCACTTGAGCAAGTTATTCGTATTCGTACTGGTGAAACTGGCGAAGAAGCCATCTAGTAACACCGTTGCGATAAATATTAATTCATTTAATTAAAAGATTATTCTCTTTCCCTTTGGAGGGCATGTGATGGAAGACATCATACAGGTCAAGTACGCCCTGGACACATTTTACTTCCTAGTGATGGGTGCGTTCGTAATGTGGATGGCGGCAGGTTTTGCCATGCTCGAATCTGGTTTGGTTCGTGCAAAAAACACCACTGAAATTTTAACCAAAAACATCGCGCTGTTCGCGGTAGCTTGTACCATGTACTTGTTTTGTGGCTACACAATCATGTACGGCGGTTCAGAAGGCGGCATTTTGCCGGATGCATGGTTCGGTAACTCAATTGCCGATGCGTCTGTTGAAGAAGTATTGGCTTCTAACGGCGACACATATTACTCAGGTTCATCTGACTTCTTCTTCCAAGTGGTATTCGTAGCAACAGCTATGTCTATCGTGTCGGGTGCAGTAGCAGAACGTATGAAACTGTGGGCATTCTTAGCCTTTGCAGTAGTTATGACTGGCGTTATCTACCCGCTACAAGGTTCTTGGAGCTGGGGCGGCGGTTTCTTATCAGAAGCAGGTTTCTCTGACTTTGCAGGTTCAGGCATTGTACACATGTGTGGTGCATCGGCTGCATTGGCGGGTGTATTGTTACTTGGCGCTCGTAAAGGAAAATACGGCGAGAATGGTCAAGTTAACGCGATTCCTGGTGCAAACCTACCAATGGCAACATTGGGTACCTTCATCCTATGGATGGGTTGGTTTGGCTTTAACGGTGGTTCAGAGCTTATGGTCTCTAACATCGACGAAGCTAATGCGACTGCACAGGTGTTTGTTAATACAAATGCGGCTGCAAGTGGCGGTTTGATTGCAGCGATGATTGTTGCTCGCATACTGTTCGGCAAAACGGATTTGACCATGGTTCTTAACGGTGCTTTGGCTGGTCTGGTTGCGATTACTGCTGATCCATTATCTCCTAGCCCAGTAGTATCTACGCTTATCGGTGCTATCGGTGGTGTATTGGTTGTCTTCGCTATCCTTGGCTTGGATAAACTCAAAATTGATGATCCAGTTGGTGCCATCTCTGTTCACGGTGTAGTTGGTCTTTGGGGTGTAATGGCAGTGCCATTCAACAACAGCGACGCAACTTTCGGTAATCAGATATACGGTGCTTTCGTAATCTTTGCTTGGACCTTTGTGGCCAGCCTAGTGATCTGGGGTATCTTGAAAGTAGTTATGGGCTTACGTGTTTCAGACGAGGAAGAGTACGAAGGTGTCGACCTCTCTGAATGTGGCATGGAAGCTTATCCGGAATTCACCAACAAGTAGGTCTCCCCCGTTTGGTGATTTTATAGGGCGCTCTTGGAGCGCCCTTTTTTGTATGGAACAAGGGCAATTCCTTTGATATTGAACTAAAGTAACGATGGCCTTGCCAAACGCTTATAGCCTGAGATAACGTAGGCATAGGTCATTTTTGTTGCTTAATTCCATGGCTCGTTATTGTGGTGCTAGATTTAACGAGAGGCTGATTCTCACTGTCTCTGCAATCATGAATCACCTCAGCTTATGATATTAACTAGACATTTTATTAATTATAAAAGGAAGGGTCGGCTATGAAATTAGTCAGTGCGGTAATCAAGCCGTTTAAATTAGATGATGTCCGTGCAGCTTTGTCAGAAATTGGTGTGCAAGGTGTGACAGTGACAGAGGTGAAGGGTTTTGGCCGTCAAAAAGGTCATACCGAATTGTACCGCGGAGCGGAATATGTGGTGGATTTTTTACCAAAAGTGAAGCTGGAGATTGCTGTTGCTGACGAGCTACTGGATAAGGTTATTGATACCGTGGCAAAAGCAGCAAATACCGGCAAGATTGGTGATGGCAAAATTTTTGTTACGCCGCTTGAGCAAGTTATTCGTATCCGCACCGGCGAAACGGGCGAAGAAGCAATATAGCGATAATAGCGTTATTTGATAAAAGGCGGCTGATGGCCGCCTTTTTTAGTTGTAGTGCACATAATTCTTAGTCAAAAATGGACTGCTGCTAACTCTTTAAATAACGAAAAAGCCTAGTGATGCCCTTGCCAAATAGCGATCTAAGGCAGTATAAATTACCTCGCAAATGCAATTTTTTTGTTTCTGGGAGGTGGTCTTATGGGGTCGCATAATCGCAGTGCAGATAGTCAGATTGTAAGTACGCATGGGAAGGTGTTGTCATCGACAATACATGACCGGATGCGGGAGCAGTTAGCAAAAGATGTTGATGCTTTTCTTGCCCACGGCGGACAAATAAAGCATTTAGAGTCACATTTACGCAGTAACCATTCTGATGCTGATACGGAGTTGGATAGCTACTAAGAAGCTAGCCCCGTCGCATTAATACACCTATCAGGCAGCTAGCGAATGCGTAGCTGCTCTATCTTTTTTGGCAATTCTAGCCAATCAGTAAAGTGATCGTCAGCAAGAGTATGAGGGGCAGGAGAATCGGCTTTCAGGCAGGCTTGAATAGTAAGCAAGCCTGCTGATTTTGCCCCAGTAATATCATCAATTATGTTATCCCCAATATGTATTGCCTCTTCGGGTGAGCAAGAAGCAATGCTCAAGGCCTTTAAAAAGAGTGCAGGATCAGGCTTTGCAGCATTAAGTTGTTCTGCTTTGTAGCTGGCAGTAAAGTACTGGCTAACAGCTTGTAGACCTAAATCCGCATTGCCATTGGTCAAACTAATCAGCATGTAATGCTTGCTGAGCTCTTCAATTATTTTTTCACAGTGTGGAAATAAGGTGATTTTTTGCCTTGCTTCAATGAAGATGCTGAATGCTTTTTGAGCAATGTCATCGCTTTGTGATGAGTAACCGCTGATTTTCAAGGCGTCGCTAAGACTAGCTAACCGCCATCGTGATACTTGGTGTTTTAGTTCGGGGTAGCGAGTTAAGTACGCTAAACGATGTGATCTAAGTGCCTCAGGACTGAACCGGGCGGTTAAAGCCGGTGCGACATCGTTTAAATAGGTATAGAAGGTGACTTCAGCCCTTTGAATGACGGGGTCGCTCAGCCATAGCGTGTCGTCTAAATCAAAACACAATAATTTAATGCTTTTCATGTGTCAGTGCTTACCGTTAATGGGTCGGGAGGGGTAAATATATCTACGTTAAGGGTGATGAATTGAGCAGCGTTTGCATGACATAGTATAAGTTTTACTAGCATCAAAGGCATAGCAAGCCAAAAATATGGATATGCTTATAATGTTTGTGAGGAAAATATGGTACAACAATAAGCTACAATGATCCGAGCAAACATCGGTGAAATACTAATAATACTAAATAGTTTGAGACTTAATGCATGACACAAACGGCGTTGCAACCGGTGAAAAAATCACCACCTTGGTGGACAAGTTTACCTGAAGATTTTTATTGCCAATCAGATGGTACGGAGCTCGATAGCGAATACCCCGTAAAAGTGTATGGCACCGCGATGGTGGACAGGGTTATGCGCACAGGTTTATCAATGATGATTTCGGCGAGTCTGATGCCGCAAATGCTGAAGCGTGGCGGCTTGGAGCGAGAGCGAGAGTGGATGGATTTCTACTCAAATCTCGCCGAGCAACAAGATGTAGACAAAGTCTTTATACCACCGCCAACGGTGAGTATCAGCGAGCATAAAATGGGTAGATTGGCGTATAAACCTAAAGATATTCCCACAGTGGAATTACGTTTTGAAAGCCCTTTTGAACCCTTAAACCCAGAAATTAGCGATCAATTTTTAAGTTACAGCCGTAATAGAACCGCGAGAGCCCAGTATTGGTCGCACCCATCTGGGCCTAGGCCAACGCTAATCTTTGTGCATGGGGTGGTCGAGAGTGCCTATGTATTTAATAGTTTATTTTTCTCATTGCGTTCATTTTATGACAGTGGCTACGATATTGTCTTGATGACACAGCCTTTTCATGGTGATCGTGCCGAACGAGGCCACCCATTTAGTGGCTATGGTTTATTTTCTGGTGGGTTTTCGCAGCTGAATGAAGGTATGTTACAGGCGGTGACAGACCTCCGTGTATTAGTGAATTACTTGTTTGATCGCGGTGCACCCCATGTGGGGATTAGTGGATTAAGCCTTGGTGGTTACCTAAGTTCCGTGATGGCGGTAGTGGAGCCACGGCTAGCATTTTGTATACCAAATTCACCCTTGGTCTCGCCAATCGATACAGTGCGGGATTGGATGCCAATAGGGCATTTAATGGATGTTATTAGCAAGCGAAGCGGTTTGAGTCCTTTGGATTTACGACGAGGCTTGGCCATTCATAGCCCCTTAAGTTATCAGCCTAAGTTAGACCCCGATAAGGTTATGATTATAGGGGGGGCTGGAGACCGCTTTACCCCTCCGCGATTTGTGCGTTTATTACACGCCCATTGGCCGGAATCCCATTTGCACTGGTTTCCAGGGAACCATCTTGTTCATTTGGGGCAGGGTGAATATTTAACATTAATGCGTCACTTTATGGACAGCCACTGTCAAAGTATCAGTTATTCGTGAGTGCTAAGGACGCTGTAGTGGCCGTGTTAAATAAACGGCCCCTTCATCAATTTTGGTAGCGTGCGATTGACGACCTCGGCAATATATTCCAGAAATAGTGTACCCATGCTGGATTTAAAATGTTGAGGGTCTTTACTGGCGATAGCAATGACACCATCAATACTACCCGGCTCGATGGGCATCAAGGCGGCGGAACCAATATGGTCTGCGTGTTTGCCAAACAAAAAACTCAATTCCTCGGCCCGCAATACACCACATACTGCTTTTTTACTTCGTAGCAAGCTACCAATTTGCTGTTGTGCTTGTTCTGGGTTTACAACCCGTAGTGAGTTTCCGCCCACCCGTTTTGGGTCGGCAAACAGAATGAGGCTGGCGTAATCAATATCATCGAAGTCGCTAACTAAATACCTGCAAAGGGTATTGCTGAACTCTTCCGCGCGGCGTGCTTCTATTAACGATAAGATCAATGATTTGCTACGGTCAAATAGCATGTCATTGCGCTGGGCATTGTCGAGCATACTACTAATACGTCCGCGCATATCCATATTGCGTTCTCGCAACACTTCAACTTGCCGTTCTAGCAAGCTGACAGCCTTACCGGTTTTGTGGGTGATTTTAAGCTCGGTAAGCAGATCTTCGTTATTAAGAAAGAATCCGGGGTGGTTGCGAAGGTAGCGGGCGACTTCGCTCTCACTGGGGAGTCCGTCATTTTTCGGGCTGTTACTTTCCACAGGGCATCCTATATTTGTATCTGGCCTTCAAAAACCGTCGTGGCGGGCCCAGTCATAATAACGGGCTGTCCGGGCCCTTGCCAGCGAATACTCAGACTGCCACCTGGAAGGTGAGCAGTAACAGTTGCATTGAGTTTACCCTGGACAATACCACTGACAACCGCCGCGCAAGCACCTGTGCCACAGGCGAGTGTCTCTCCAACACCACGTTCGAATACTCTTAGGCGAATTGTGTCACGGTCGACAATGTGCATAAACCCAACGTTTACTCGCTGAGGAAAGCGTGGGTGACTTTCAGTAATAGGCCCAACCTGTTCGACGGGGGCTGAGTCGACATCATCTACCGGTAAGATGACATGGGGATTACCCATGGAAACGGCGCCGACTTGCCACCTACTGCCGTTAATATCTAGCGCATAATCAGGGGCTTGGAGTTCGGCCGTGAAGGGGATACGCTTGGGATCTAATATAGGTTCACCCATATCAACTCGAACGTGTCGATTCTCCGTCACCTCAAGTTCAATAATGCCGGCGAGGGTTTCTACTTTGATTTTTTGCTTGCCGGTGAGTCGCTTCTCACGAACAAAGCGCGCAAAGCAGCGTGCGCCGTTGCCGCATTGTTCTACCTCGCTACCTTCCGCGTTGTAAATACGATAGCGAAAATCAACGTCTGGCTGGCTAGGAATCTCAACGGTAAGAACTTGATCGCAGCCAATGCCAAAATGCCTATCAGCTATTTTGCGAATATGGTGCGGTTTGAGCTTGAAACGCTGGGTGATGAGGTCGATAACGACAAAATCATTTCCCAGGCCATGCATTTTGGTAAAGCGTAACTGCATCGTATAACCCTATGTTGCGCCTCACCGATGGCGCTAATTAACGATGCGGGCGCGGTGCCTGTCTATCAGTACGGAGCGGTATTTGATAACGCTCGTCTAGGGCAACACAGTCTCGCCACGCATCAAGTCGGTGACAGTTTCACGGGCACGAACGAGGTGGTATTGGTCTCCGTCTACCATGACCTCAGCCGCACGTCCTCGGCTATTGTAATTGGAACTCATGGTAAATCCATAGGCACCGCTCGATGCTAGTGCAAGTAAATCGCCCTCTTGTATACAAAGTTCGCGATCTTTAGCCAGAAAGTCACCTGTTTCACACACTGGACCAACAAAATCATAGTGTCGTAAAACACCGTCTTGACGGGGTTGTACAGGGAGAAGGTCCATCCACGCGTCATACAAAGACGGCCGGATCATGTCATTCATGGCCGCATCAATGATGGCGAAATTTTTATGATCATTCAGCTTTAAATATTCTACTTTGGTCAGTAAAACACCCGCATTTGCAGCAATTGAGCGGCCGGGCTCAAACATAAGTGTTACTTTGCGGTTTCCAAGTTTTTCTCTTATAGCCTGAATATAGTCGGCTGTTACGGGAGCTGTTTCATCGCGATAACGAACACCGAGCCCACCACCTAAGTCGAGGTGTGAGATGGTGATATCCATGCTAGCCAATGTATCTACCAGAGAAAGTACGCGATCTAGTGCGTCTATAAATGGGCTGGTATCTATTAATTGTGAGCCTATGTGACAGTCAACTCCCTTGATATTAATATTCGCCAAGGATGCGGCGCGGCGGTAAACCTCCGGCGCGCGCTCAATATCAATACCAAATTTATTATCCCTTAGCCCTGTTGATATATAAGGGTGGGTCTTAGCATCCACATCGGGATTGACCCGTAAAGAAATAGGCGCAATCACATTCATGCTTGCGGCGACACCATTCAAGCGTTCTAACTCGGCTTCTGACTCCACATTAAAACAGTGAATACCAACTTCAAGCGCGCGCTGCATTTCGGCAGCGGTTTTACCAACGCCAGAAAAAACAATGCGATCTGGCTGTCCACCGGCACTTAAAACACGCTCTAACTCTCCTGTGGAGACAATATCAAATCCCGCACCTAGGCGAGCTAAGACATTGAGGACAGCGATATTAGAATTAGCTTTTACGGCATAGCACACCAAATGATCCTGGCCGGTTAACGCCTCGGTATATTCGGTAAAACGCTGCTCCAGATAAGCGCGAGAATAAACGTAGCAGGGGCTACCAAAATCCGTTGCAATAGCGCTCAATGGTACTGATTCGGCGTAAAGTTCGCCGTTTTTGTAATGAAAAGGGGACATATAGACTACTCTGCAGGCCGTGTGGTTGCTGTATTGTTGGTATTTACATTGGGCGTGGTAGTGTTTGCACTGGGCTGGGTTTGGTCCGCCGCGCTAGTATTCTCACTGGGTAATACCAGAGGGCCAGTTTGACCGCATGCGCTTAATAATAGAGCACAGCACAAAGCAGAAGTGCGAATAGCGACCATAACATTGCCTCAAAATTAACTAAGTCGCGCATTATACCTAGCTAGAAGGCTTTAGCCCAATGGCTGTGCTTCTACTGCAGATTGGCTCTAGGCTTAGTATACTGGGGCGACAATTTTTATCGCAAGCCAAGAACCGGACACAAAAAATGAATGAGGTCGAATTTAACGACAATGTCGATGAGTTGTTTACCGTCATTGAAGACGCAATTGACGATTTGGATGCAGATGTTGATTGTGAAATTAGCGGTGGGGTACTTACCTTGCAATGCCCCGATGGGAGTGTATTAATTTTTAGTCGGCAAACAGCGACTAAAGAACTGTGGTTAGCCGCACGCTCTGGCGGATTCCATTACACCTGGCAAAATAATGAGTGGTATTGCGGACGTACTGAACAAACGCTAAAAACGATGTTAGAGACCATTAGCCGTGATCAAATTGGCGAGGTACTGGTCATTGATTAAGTATTTGGGCGGTAAAAGCTGTGTTAGGCTTTAGCAAGCTAACACCGAGGTATTTAGTATTTCTTCTATATGTTGTTTGTAACGCATATAAACGCAGGTTTGCTGAGGGGGCATGATACTGAGGTTTATTTTATTAAGCCGGTAGTATTCGGGTTTATCACTCAGTAATTGTAGTTGTTCGGCTAGCTCATTAAATAATTCTTGTCCTGCTTGTGCGTAGCGAAACAGCTGATCGTTACATCGCATATCAAATACTAGACGCCCTGTTTCTTGATTTTGGGCAATGGCTTCTAACTCAAGGCCAGTGACTGGAGCGGGATATTGGCTACCTCTGTTGGCTTCGGTAAATTCAGGTCTTGCTTCTCCTTGCCACTTGTCATTTTTCTGGTGTAATTCAAAAACGTGTAATTGATGGTTACTTTGTTGTTCTTTTTGGCATTCATACAAAAAAGCTAATAGCGGCACAATAAGAGCTTCGGTTGTGGTGAATGCGGTGGTGCTGAAATGTAATGAGCCACGTTCGTCGCGTACAAATATATCCGCACTTTTGCCTCTGATGTGAAAAAACACATAGCAGTCGGGCTTCTTGGCAATACGAATAATACTGGCGAGCGCGGTGTTGGGTGCACAGTAGCGATCCATAATAATGGGGCTGTATTCTGTTTGGCCGCGCCCCAAGCATTGAATAAAAGTAGGATAGTTCTTGGCGTGTATACTTTGCAGTTCGTCATTTTGCGTTTGCAAAATATGGAAGCCACTGCTTAGTTTTATCAGTAAGCGATTATTGGCAGGTTTGGTGTAAAAAGCACGAAATAGCAGTCGTGGAAGGTGCCGAGTGCGATTGCGTAATTTGTCATCGGGATCGTTAAAATACAGTGCATGGATAGTGGGTGGCAGGCTTGCCCTTGATGCCGCAACCATAAGTTGTTGATACGTTCTAAAGGCACTTAATAAAGTGTCTGGACCATTGAACGCAATCGAAGATACCTCGCCCCAGCTATTAATACCTATCATTTCGATCTGATTGATAGGGTAGTTGGTGTTCTGGCTGCTTAGGCCGGCAGCACCCAAGGCATTTTGGGCATATTGCCCTAAGTTAATATAAAAGATTAGTGTTTCAGGTACTTTTGGTCGGTTGAATGCTTCGTGCTTATCAGGGTTTGCAGCGTATGGATGGCGGGGAAGGTACTGGCTTAAATGCTTAGCTAAGCGTCGTAAGTCAGTTTCGGTTACACCGTCTTGTCGCCCGTTTAGGCGAAGGCGAGTGTATTCGTTAATAAGCCCATTACAAAAACACCAGCAAAGCAGACCGCTAAGATGGTCGTGTTCTTGCAATATAGCATCTGTTTCAAAGTCGTGGCGGGCACTGGTGCTCACCGCCCAACGTCGTTGGCTGCCAAAGCCGGAAGCATGGAAAAACAATTGTTCTTCCGTTAGGTCAGGTGCAATGCCGGGGTTAAGACATTCTATTTTATAAGGTTTGCGCTCAAATGCGGCATAGAGTTTGCGACCCAGCAATGTCATTTCCTGAGACTTGATCAGAGCCGGTCGTTTACTGCGTTGGGCAAAATCTTGTAAAAAACGGTAACTATTGGTTAGCTCGGCAACAAGAAAGCGGTGCTCCTCGCGGACTCGCCGAAGTTTCCAGCGGCTGCGAGTATCCATGTTCAATAATTGTTCTGGTTGCCATTGCCACTGTTTGATTAAGGTTTGTAAAAGTTGCTGACGCCATGTTGGGTTGCTATTGCTTAGCTGTGATAGACGAATACCCACCTTAAAATAGAAGGCACGACGTATCAGCTCTAAGCGATCAAACTCTTGACGCTCGTTTAAGTATTCGGCCAAGCGGTGATAGACCATAACGTAGGGGTCTAAGGTGTCTGGGTTGGTATTCCCATGATAAATAGCTTGCTTAAGGCTCACGCTGAGCGGTAGCACTTTGGGGAAGTCTCTGGCATAGGCCTCTGTCAGTAGCAGTTTTAATACGGCTTTGTAAGGAGAGCTTATTGCCTTATATAACTGCCATACTCCAGCGCCAATAAATTCACCTGCGGGGATATCAGAAACACCGCCAAAATCGATAGACTCATTGGGGCCGACAAAGCCTTGTGCGTGCAAGAGGGCGGTGTATTCTTGGTAGTTTACTTCTTCCTCTGGCGGCACCAACCACCATATTGGATAGCGTCCAGCAACAAGCAAAGCGCTACGATAGAACTCGTCAAGCAATAAAAAATGTTGGCTGGTACCGGCCGATTCGGCACTGAGATCATCGCGTTGGCCGCGCCGAAATTGATCGTTGTTCATAAGGAAAAAATGAATATCTAAGCCCAAGCCTTTTGCCCACTCAGAAATTGCACCCGCTTTGTGATAAAGCATTTTTAGATCTGCTTCATCGATGTTGGCATTGTGACAAAGCCAAACATCTAGATCTGAATTTTCAGCTTGGGCTACCGTGCCACAGGAACCCATAAGGAAAACACTATGGATTTGTGGCGGCGCCTGTTCTTCGGGTTGGTAGTCTAGACTGCGTGCAATATTCTGGCGTACTCGATTTAGCGTCAGGGTATCGGGTTGGTAGCCATCAATTCCGCACGGCACACTTAGGCTGTTATAGCCAGGTAAAATAGGGTGGTTTATATGGATTAGCAGCGGCAGTAAGTCTAAAAATATTTGTTGCCTGGGTAGTAGTGCTGTTCGTGTGCGGATTAAGCGCTCGCGATTAAGTGTTAAGAAGCGGTCACGAATTAAGGCTAGTCCATCGTGGGTCATGCCGCGATCGAACAAAGGGTTGTGAGCTTCTTTATTTAAAGGCGTGTCCGCCATATTTTATAATCTCTTTCGATATAACGAAAATCCTACCTTAACGGTAATCATCCACACTTGTCATGTTCGGAATAGCCGCAATGCGCACTACGTTCTTTACTTTTTGCGTAGTAATAAATGACCTTGTTGGTCAACTTGAGCTTGCCATGTTTTTGTTAGCCATAACGTTGCGACGGTATCACTAATTAAGGCGGGTCCGGTAACTATTTGGTTAATAGTGAGTTGCGCGCGTTCATAGTGAGGCACTTGGTATTTTTCAGTTAGACCGGCGTCGGTAGCGACGATGACAGTTTCTATCCCCTTTGCTTGTGCGGCGGGGCCTTGCTTGACCTTTGGAAGCGTAATAGAGAGGGTATCTGCTCGTAAGGCTTGGCGGATATTAACAAGTTGTACGGGTAATGCGAGCTCGTGGCCGTAGCGTTCACGGTGGGCGCGGTGGAATGCGTATTCAAGCGCTGTTAGGTCGTCTTGCCAGTTAATATTAAGGGTGTAGGATTGGCCTATATAACAAAGGTCTACGCTGGAATGAGCGCTAATTTGGCTTAAATGAACCCCCTCGTCGAGTAATTCTTGTCGGCCTGTCTCTGCGAGTTCGCTTAAGGCTTGGTGTAACTTTTTGGTATCTGTTTGTTTTAAGCCGATATTTATCGTACGAGAAAGTTGCCGTTCCCTAGGTGCTAACAGCATGCCTAATGCAGAGAATACCCCAGCGTAATTAGGCACAATTATTTCAGGGCAATGTAAGATGTCGGCCAGCGCACATATATGGAGACCTCCTGCGCCGCCAAAACAGCAAAGACTAAAATCTTCAGGGTCGTGGCCACGCTGTACTGAAATTACCCGTAAAGCGCGGACCATGTGCTCATTGGCAATATCAATAATTCCTTCTGCAGTGTGTTCAATACTAATACCTAAGGTGGTGGCTAGCTCGCCAATGGCCTTGCGAGCAGCGTTGGTGTCGAGCTGCATAGCACCACCAAGACGGGTGCTGGCTGGAAGTCGCCCTAGGACCACATTGGCATCGGTGACGGTAGCTTGGGTTCCTCCCTTGCTATAGCAGGCAGGACCGGGGGCAGCGCCGGCCGATTCAGGGCCAACGCGCAACATACCACCATCGTCTAAGTAGGCAATGGAACCGCCCCCAGCGCCAATAGTATGCATATCTACCATCGGCACAGCCACGGGGTATGGCCCTATCTTGCCCTCGCTGGTGAGCTTGATGTCGCCATTGATTAAGGCAACATCGCTAGAGGTTCCTCCCATATCAAAGGTCATCAGCTTAGGGCGTTGCAAGGTTTGGCTAAGGTGCTTGGCCGCGGCTAAGCCCCCTGCAGGGCCGGACAGCAATAAATTAACGGCGCGCTGCGAGGCATTATCGGCATTGGTAGTGCCACCGGAAGATTGCATAACCGATATGGGTGTAGATTTTAAGGACACCTGTAAATTCTTTAAATAACGTGAGACTTTAGGGCCAAGCCAAGCATTTAACCAGGTTGCCATTCCTCGCTCATACTCTTTGTACTCAGGTAAAACTAATGATGAACGCGAGATAAAAAGATCGTCGGATAGGTGTTTAGCGATAGTTTCTTCAACGCTGGGATCGAGAAAAGAAAATAACAAGTTTATCGCTACCGACTCGGGTTTTAGTACGCTCAGAGAATGATTGAGATTACTTAAGTCTTCAGCCGTTAATGGTTCAATCATGCTGCCATCAGCGGCTATGCGACCACCAACTTCTAGGCACAGTGTCGGTGGTACCGGAGTAATTTTGGCGGGAGGGCTTAAGTCGTAAAGTGAGTCTCTAGTTTGGCGACCGATAGTTAACATATCAGCAAAGCCACGATTGGTAATAAAGACGGTTTTTGCGCCCTTCCCTTCTAGTGCAGCGTTAGTTGCGACGGTTGAGCCATGTACTACCACAAGGCCGCCATCGGTAATTAAGTCTACTAAGCCAAGTTCCGCAATGCCGGTCAAAATGGCGAGTTCGGGGTTGGCAGGCGTGGACGGGCACTTGAAACAGCGTATTTCCTGATCTCTGAATAACACAAAATCGGTAAAGGTGCCGCCGGTATCTACACCGAGATAAGCAAGGGGAGCTGAAAGAGACATGACAAACTCGTATAAGGATCTAGTGCTATTGTCGCTATCACGGTGTTATTTGTCACCGGCTTGATCAGGTATTGCGGCTACATTTTAACAACACCTTGTGCTCGCTAAGAAATGGCAGTGTTTATTGGGCGCTTTACAGAGCCTAGCAAGGCTAAGTTTCTGGGCATGAGAGCGGATTTTGCGGGGCTTTGTTGAAGGGAGAGCGCTTTCGCTCACTGTAGTTTGGTTGCGGGCAGCTGGTGTGCCCAATATCCTTTATTAAATAGCTACTCTGCATACGTCTTGCGCTGAGATACAATTCTACCAAGAACATTGCCTGATAGAGATCACCGTGCCTGAATTACCTGAAGTCGAGACAGTAAAACGTGGAATAGCCCCACACTTAGTGAAGCGCCGTTTCCGTAGTGTGACCATACGAGATCATCGCTTACGCTGGCCGGTCGACCCTAATTTGAGTCATTACTTGGTGGGGCAAGAGGTACTTAATATTGAGCGACGTGCAAAATACGTTCTAGTGCGCCTGCTTAAAGGGTATTTGGTGATTCATCTCGGCATGTCAGGTCGTTTGTACTTTGTCAGTGCCGATACACCCGTTGCTAAGCATGACCACTTAGATTGGGAGTTAGATAATGGGCAGATATTACGCTATACCGACCCCCGTCGTTTTGGTGCAGTTATTTGGATTGATGGTGACGATGTATCAACCCATAAGTTGTTCGCGGCGTTGGGCCCCGAGCCCTTGGATGATGTCTTTAATGCGGACTACTTATTCAAGCGGTCGCGAAAACGCAAAGTGCCCATCAAGAGTTTTATAATGGATGCCCATGTTGTGGTTGGGGTTGGCAATATTTATGCAAATGAAGCCCTATTTATGGCGGGCATTTTACCAACACGAGAAGCGGGCAGTGTCAGTCTTGCTCGTTATATTCGCTTGGTTGATGCAGTAAAAAAAGTGTTAGCACAAGCGATTACGCAAGGGGGGACAACCCTAAAGGACTTTGTTGGCGGGGATGGAAAGCCGGGCTATTTTAAGCAAGAGCTGCAAGTGTATGGGCGGGGTGGAGAGGCTTGCCCTATTTGCCGTAAATCCCTTAAGGAAATGAAAATAGCTCAGCGAACCACGGTATTTTGTAAAAGCTGTCAGCGATGAAAAGTAGCTGCCCTTACTCGGTTATAAATCCCCGCCAAGTTTTGACGGGAATGACAGCAGTGAATGCGTAATAGGCCTTAATATCCATTAGCCTGACCTTCTCGGCGAGGGTCTGCGGCGCCTTCTAAGGCTTGGTTTTTAATTAATATCCCATGAAGTCCACTGGTTTGATCTCGCTCGGTAAAGTGATGGCCACGCTGAGTTAACTGGGCTTTTATTTCTGGCTCAAATCGGCCTGATTCTAATTCTGTGGTATTACCCATGGCAATAACGTGGCCAGCACTGATAGCCGACGCAATATTTTCGCTGTCGGCAAGAATGCGATACACGCTGCCGGCGACATAATCGATAATTCTGGCTCCACCGGGAGAGCCAATCGCGAGCAGTGGCTGATCATTTTTAAAAACAATAATAGGAGACATAGACGAGCGTGGTCGTTTACCCGCTTGAATACGGTTTGCGATTTTACTGCCGTCAGCATTGCTGGGAATAAAAGAAAAGTCGGTGAGCTGATTGTTCAGTAAAAAGCCATCAACAAAAACCCGTGAGCCGAAAGCAGTTTCTATGCTGCTGGTCATGCTGAGTACATTGCCATTGGCGTCAACAATACTGAAATGGCTAGTGGAAGGAAGTTCTGGTGAAGTACTGGTTTTACGCTTGGGCGAGTCAGGTGGGCTGCCAGCGGCAAAGGATTGAGTGCGCTTCTTGTGGTCAATAAGACCTGCCCTTTGGCGTAAATAGCTTGTTTCAACAAGCCCCTGAGTGGGTACATCAACAAAGTCAGGGTCGGCAATGTAGGTATTCCGATCTGCAAACGCTAGGCGTGAAGCTTCAATAAATGTGTGCACAAAATCTGCCTCTGTGCGCAGAGGATGATTTTCCTTGGTCGCTTCTAATAATTTTAAAATCGCGATAACGGTAGTACCCCCAGAGGAGGGTGGCGGTGCACCGCAGACGGTATACTCAAGAAACGATGAGCACACAGGCTGTCTTTGTTTGGCTTGATAGTTCGCCAAATCTGAAAAGCTAAGTGCACCGCTGCGGTTTTTGTCGGACTTCACGGCCTTTACGATGTGTTTTGCAATATCTCCCCGATAGAAGGTCTCAGCGCCTTGAGACGCGATGCTCTGTAAGGCAGCCGCGTAAGCAGGATTTTTTAGCACCGTTCCAATGGCTTTTGGCTGGCCGTCAGGGGAAAAGAAATAAGCACTAATTGCAGGATTAACGGCGACTTTAGGCATGCGAACTAGCAATGTGTATAGACGAGGGGAAATTGTGAAGCCCTCATTAGCAAGGGAAATTGCCGGCGTAAATAAATCTGCCCAGGGCAATTTACCGAACTTATTGTGTGCGGCTTCTAACATGGCGAGTACACCTGGCACGCCAACAGAATGACCGCCGATAACGGCGTCAAAGAAGCGCATTGGCTTGCCGTTGTCTTGTAAAAAATAGTGTTCATCAACGGTTTGAGGTGCAGTTTCTCTGCCGTCCCAACTACTCAGGTGTTTATGTTTTGCATCCCAGTAAAGCATAAAGGCACCGCCGCCAATTCCTGACGATTGTGGCTCGACTAAACCCAGTACAAGTTGCGCCGCGATACCTGCGTCAATGGCTGAGCCACCGGCGCGCAAAATCTTTTCAGCGGCAGCGCTGGCGTGGGGGTTGGCGGTTACCGCCATAGCTGATTTGGCATGCAGAATCGCAGATTGCTTAAAGCCACTCGCCGCTTCGGGAACAATAACTGGGTCGCTGGCATGGGAAAAAGAGATGAGTGAGCTCAATAATGCTAGCGCGGCTAAATGATATGATTTTGTTATCAAAGACAGGGGCATGGAAAAAATCACAGAAATAGAATATCGGTGAGCTTGCCATGCTCGGAGGGAAAGTGCAAAGCTGAAGATTTCAGTGTGTTTAATCAAGTAAAGAACGATCAGTTAGGGGTTTAGGCTGACTGATCGTGGCGGATTAGATTGTAAGGTTACGGAAAACTTTCGTTTGCTAAACCGGCGCATCCCGTAAAAACACCCATTCACGGGCAGTGGATTGCTCAGCGCTATAATAATAGCCTTCACGGTCAAAGGCTTTCAGTTGTTCAACTTCAGTGATCCGGTTCTGGATAATATACGCGGCCATTAAGCCTCGGGCTTTTTTTGCATAAAAACTGATTATTTTATATTTGTCATTTTTATAATCTTTAAATATTGGGGTAATAATATCGGCGTTAAGCGCCTTGGTTTTAACCGCGCTAAAATACTCATTAGAGGCGAGGTTAATGACAACTTGAGAATGTATTTGGCTCAATTGCTTGTTAAGTGCCTTGGTAATGCTTGTGTCCCAAAATTCGTATAAATTCTTGCCGTCTTTGTTGGCAAATCGAGTACCCATTTCTAGACGGTAAGCCTGGATTAAGTCTAATGGACGTAGCAAGCCATATAGGCCAGATAAAATCCGCAAGTGCTGTTGGGCAAAGGCAAAATCGTCATCATTAAAGCTATCAGCATTAAGGCCGGTGTAAACGTCTCCACGAAAAGCCAGAACCGCTGCTTTGGAGTTCTTTTTAGTAAAGGGCTGGGACCAATTCATAAAGCGTTGGTGGTTTAATTCGCCCAGTTTGGGGCTTATTTTCATGAGATTGGAAATATCGTCAGGGCTAAGCGCTTGTAGTTGCGAAATAAGTGTTTGCGAGCGCCCTAGGAAATCACCCTGAGTAAATTTTTCAGTGTGTGAGGGTGTTTCAAAATCCAGTGTTTTTGCGGGTGAGATAAGGAGTAACATAACCTGCCTTGTTTAGGCCACAAGCGTGGCAAAATAGTTGGGGACGGATATTAAGCTTGAAGTAGCGATTGCCACCAATTTAGTGGTTCACCGCTTTCCGGGTCATAGACATTACCGTAGATCCAACTTGCTGATTCGCCATTAATCCATTTGCTTAATAACTGCTCTATGGCGCTAAAACTTACGCCAAAATGAATGCTGTAGACCAAGGCGCGCTCGGTTTTTACATCTAGGCACCCTCCCAGTTTTTCAATTTCTGCTGTCAGCTGCATTTCTAGTGATTCATTTGGCTCGCGAAAAAAGACCCGAATACATAAGTTGCCACTGCGTTCGACGACAATAAAGCGGCCACGGGAATCTGAGCTTAGGTTTATGCTGTCTAAGGCTGCAATGCCACGGACAAATAAAGGTGATTTTAGCAGACGATAATCGCCCTCATTCTTTAGTGGCGTGGCCAGCACTTTTTCAAAAATGGGCTGATTATTAACTGGATGGGTGCCGGCGTATAATTCTAAAAGGGTTTCTTGGTCGGCAAAAGGTGCGTTGTCTGTCATAGCTCTACTGTATTCATTACTAGGGATCGTTGGTGGCTTATGATACCGATTTTAGTGGCTTACCGCACGATAACGATGCCTTAGCGTATGACGGTTAATTGGGAAATTGAATGCCTAGCGGTGGCGGAGTATAAAAAGCGTCGGGTTGCGCTCGTTTGTTAATACTCAGTAATTTCAAACCGCCCTCTATCTGGAGTACGCCGCTATCAGCAAGATCTTGAAAGGATTTTTCGAGGCTGAGTAAGCGTTCGCCCCGTTCATTTTTCATGGCGCCGGCAAAGCGCCGAAAGAACAGGCGAAGCCCCTTACTTGCTTCTTTAACACTGGGGTTGTCGGTGAGAACAGCGAGGAATGTAGAGCGGGCATCACTGGCGGTGTAAACTCGACCCTTTATGCCCGCCACGTCACTGAATTTATTGGTGAGGATCAGGCTTACTGTGCTGGGGTGGGGTATGGCAGGGGCTTGTGAGCCTTGTAAGTCATTGATCATTCGACCAATATCGTCTACGTTCATGACAATACGGCCACCACCTTGATTGAGAACAATAATGGCTTGATCGCCGTTAATAATCGAATAACCGAGCTGGCCGCGATCGACGCGAATATGTTGGTCGTCACGATAGCTTAAAGTGAGGGTTTCTTTGCCAATCTTATAGTGGGCGACGATATCTGCCTGCACGGTGCAGGTAAAACTGAGAAAGGCGATAATAATAAACCGCATGATGTCTCCTTGGCATCTGAGCCCACAGAATAGCTATAATATGCAGCTAAATTTAGGGATAACCATAAATAGTGAAGCAGTGTGTTTGTTTGATAGATAGTTTTACTGAGCGGTTTGGACGCCTTTTGGCTTGGTTAATTCCGCTAATGATGCTTGGCACTGCCGCAGTGGTCATTATGCGTTACGGCTTTGATCAGGGCATGACCGCGCTACAAGAATCAGTGAGTTACTTACATGGCACGGTTTTTATGCTGGGCGCCGCTTATACTTTAAAGCACGGTGGTCATGTGCGGGTAGATATTTTTTATAGCCGTTTTTCAGTACGTAATAAAGCATGGATAGATAGTATTGGTAGCATTGTATTTTTGTTACCCCTCTGTGGGCTTATCTTAATTACTAGCTGGGATTTCACTGTAAATGCTTGGTTGATACGTGAAACCTCGGTAGAGCCAGGGGGCCTGCCATTTGTTTATGCATTGAAATCACTACTGCCGTTGATGGCCGTTAATCTTGGCTTACAAGGTGTAGCAGAAATACTGCGTAATTTGATAGTACTGATGGGCACGGAGGCTGAACAAGGTGCTAATTGAGCTGCTGCCCTTACTGATGTTCGTCATGATTTGTGTGGTGTTAATGCTGGGTTATCCGGTGGCATTTAGCTTGGCTGGCACCGCCATGCTTTTTGCTGGGATTGGTATTAGCCTTGGCCACTTTGATGCTTCTTTCTTGTCAGCGTTACCTAGCCGCTTATACGGCACGATTACCAACGTTACCTTGGTTGCGGTGCCATTATTTGTACTCATGGGCGTGCTGCTGGAAAAGAGTCGAATTGCTGAAGAATTGCTGGGCAATATGGCGGCCCTTTTTGGGCGAAGACGAGGGGGCTTAGGTTTTTCAGTTATATTGGTGGGGATGTTACTTGCGGCAAGCACGGGGATTGTTGGGGCTACTGTCGTCACCATGGGCTTAATGTCATTGCCCACCATGCTTAAGCGAGGTTATGACCCGAGTGTAGCTACCGGGACAATCTGTGCAACGGGTACGCTTGGGCAGATAATTCCACCGTCAATTGCTCTGGTGCTCTTGGGTGACACCTTATCGAGTGCTTATCAGCAGGCTCAGTTAGATTTAGGCGTATTTAGCCCCAAGACTTTATCGGTGGGTGACCTCTTCATTGGTGCGCTAGTTCCGGGTTTAATGCTGGTGTGCCTGTATCTGCTTTATATGGCCTTTGTCGCTTTTGCTCAGCCGGAGAGAGCGCCGCCAGCGACGGACCTTGAAGCGCCATCAATGGCGTCAATATTAAAAGGTTTACTACCACCGGTTGCATTAATTCTTACTGTGCTAGGTTCTATTTTGGTGGGGGCGGCAACGCCAACTGAAGCGGCGGGAGTGGGTGCTTTAGGTGCGGCAGTGATGGCGGCAATTAAAGGCCAACTCGGTGTTGGCCGAATGGGGGAGGTTGCTAGGGAAACACTTAAAGTCACCTGCATGGTATTTATGATTTTGGTGGGCGCGGCGGTTTTTTCTTTGGTGTTTCGTGGGTTTGGCGGTGACGACCTAATTCAAGAATTTTTTGCTGAACTTCCGGGTGGTGTTATCACGGCCACGTTTATTGTGATGATAGTCATCTTTCTGCTGGGTTTTATACTCGATTTTATAGAAATTACGTTTGTTGTCGTGCCGATTGTCGGTCCAATATTGTTGGCGATGGGCGTAGACCCCATATGGCTGGGTATTATGATTGCGCTAAATTTACAGACCTCATTTTTAACGCCACCATTTGGTTTTTCGCTATTTTATTTGCGTGGAGTTGCACCGCCATCGGTCACAACGGCAGAAATATATCGCGGCGTGGCGCCGTATATTGCACTGCAATTGCTCATGTTGGCGTTGCTGGCATGTTGGCCTTCGCTGGCAACGTGGTTGCCGGCTTTTGTTCGCGGTCAATAAAGTAAGAGAGACATTGACAATACATCTGCGCACACGTTAACTGTGCACTTTTAATAAATTCTATAAAGAGATTATGTATTATGCGTGATATCGACGACACGCCAAAACCAACAGGTTTACTTGCATTACAAACAGTTGCAATGCCTGCGGATACCAACCCTAGTGGTGATATTTTTGGTGGTTGGTTAATGTCGCAAATGGACCTTGCCGGCAGTATTACTGCTTCGCGTCGTGCGGGTGGCAGAGTCGCTACCGTAGCGGTGGATGCCATGGCATTTATGACCCCCGTTAGGGTTGGCGCTGTTGTGAGCTGTTATACCGAAATTTTAGATGTTGGCCGCAGCTCTATTCGTGTTCGTGTTGAGGTTTGGATTACCAGTTTACAACAAGATGAACCTGCTAAAGTAACAGAAGGAGAGTTCGTTTTTGTTGCTATAGATGGCAATGGCCGCACACGTATAGTCGATTAATTAAGGTGTTAATGTAGAAACAAGAAACACGCTCTAACAAGTAAGACAGATTAAAGCTAACGACAACGGAGAATAATAATGTCGATGCTTAATAAGGTTTGTTTAATTACTGGCGCAACTAGTGGTATTGGTAGGGCAACGGCGTTGGCGCTTGCAGAGCAAGGTGCCGAATTGTTTGTAGTGTGTCGCAATGCGAGCAAGGGTGAGTCGTTGTTGAAGGAAATCAGTCAACAATATCCCCAGTGTTTTGTCACTTTATTGCTTGGAGACTTAGGGTGTTTAGCTGATATCCGCAAAGTGGCGCAGCAATTTATTGATACTGGTAAACCTCTGCACTTATTGTTGAATAATGCGGGGGTGGTAAACCCTCGTCGAAAGCAAAGTCGTGATGGCATAGAGGAGACGTTTGCGGTTAACCACTTAGCGTATTTTTTACTGACTGAATTATTATTAGATGTTTTGTTGCGGAGTGCGCCAGCGCGTATTGTCAGTGTGGCATCGGAAGCTTACACCTTTGTTAAGGGTGTCCAGTTCGATGATATTGAGTTTTCCACCACGGCTTATAAAACATTTAAAGTGTATGGCCATTCAAAGTTGTGCAATATTTTATGGACACGGCAGTTGGCTAAAAAATTAGAGGGTAGCGGCGTTACCGCAAACTGTGTTCATCCCGGTGCAGTTAATACTAGCTTAGGGCAGCAGGAACATATACTGATCGGAAAAGTTATTGCGGTGTTGATGAAACCCTTTTTTCGCAGTCCTGCGGCGGGCGCGGCAACGTCGATCTTTGTCGCCACATCGCCCACACTCGACAACGTCAGTGGCGAATATTTTTCTAATAGTAAGCCCAAGGGTATCAGGCCTTGGGCCACAGATGATCAAGCTGCAGAGCGACTTTGGCAAGTGAGCAAGGACTACACCCAGCGTGCTTGATTGACTAACGCTGCTGTACTTATAGGTCTCGGGAATTTATATACGACTGTTCTGAGATATGGTGATAATCCGTGGCGCCATCCATAAACTTTTTCCAGCTTGTATACACCTTTTTGGTCATAGGGTCGTTATTGCCAAGCTCTTTTAAATACTCATCAGATACTTTATGCAGCCCCCGAATAACATCATCGGGGAGTTTGCGCAGCTCCACTTGATGGACATCTACCAGCTCGCGTAAGGCGGCATTGTTGCGCGCGGTGTACTCATCTAGCATATCTGCATTGGCGTAACGGGCTGCCGTTTCGACTATGGCTTTAAGGTCTTCTGGTAAGGCTTCAAATGCCTGTTTGTTAATGATGAGCTCTAGGGTTGAGCCGGGTTCGTGCCAACCTGGATAGTAATAATATTTGGCGACTTCATGAAAGCCAAAAGCGAGATCATTATACGGCGCGACCCATTCCGTTGCGTCGATTACACCCGTTTGTAGCGAGGTATAAAGTTCACCGCCGGGCAGGGTAACGGAGGTGCCCCCAAGTCGATTCCACACCTCGCCACCAGAGCCGGGAATGCGCATTTTTAGGCCTTTAACATCTTCTAGCGAATTGATCTCTTTATTAAACCAGCCCGCCATTTGCACGCCGGTATTACCACCGGCCATGGGGATTAAATTAAAAGGGGCATAAGCTTCACGCCATAATTCTAATCCGCCGCCGTGATATAACCAGCCGTTCATCTCCTGGGCATTCATGCCAAAAGGTACTGCGGTAAAAAAGATCGAGGAGGGTAGCTTACCTTTCCAGTAGTAAGCGGCACCGTGCCCAGCTTGCGCGCTACCGGTAGATACGGCATCAAAAACCCCCAGTGCGGGGACGAGTTCGCCAGCGCCATACACTTTAATTAACAGCCGGCCTTCGCTCATTTTATTAACCATTGTGGCGAATTTCTCAGGTGCAGTACCTAGACCGGGAAACCCTTTGGGCCAGGTGGTGACAAGCTTCCAATGAAAAACTTGTCGATCTGCTGTGTTGTGAACCTGCTGTAAGGTGCTGTGGTCTTTGCTGCGTTCACCCACGTACAGCCAGCTCATGGCTACCAGTGCGGCGATGAGTATTAATATGAGTAGCGGGGTGTAATTGGCTTTATTAGCCTGATTCATTGTTATTATTCCTATCTTACAAAACCTGTAAATTAGCGTATTGCAGTACCAGCCATTTATTGCCTTCGTCTTCGAAATTCACCTGTACGCGTGCGCTGGCGCCCTGGCCTTCAAAGCTAATAACGGTGCCAGCACCAAAAATACTGTGTAAAACCTGCTGGCCTAAGCCAAACCCGATAGAGGCCGCTTCTGCTTGCTGTGAATTAGTGGTGCTTTGCGCATAACTACTGGGTCGCGTTACCGTATTGTTAATACGGACTTCATCAATTAGCTCATTGGGTATTTCACGCACAAAACGAGATAGGCTGTTAAAGCTTTCTTGGCCATGTAAGCGTCGAGACTCAGCATAACTTAAGTATAATTTTTGCTCTGCTCTTGTTATACCAACGTAAGCTAGGCGACGTTCTTCTTCAAGCCTTTCTGGGTCTTCCATCGACATTTTGTGAGGAAAGAGATTTTCTTCTGTACCCACAATAAAAACAGCGGGGAATTCGAGCCCTTTGGCAGAGTGAAGCGTCATTAATTGCACGCTGTCTTCATGCTCATCTGCTTGTTGGTCACCCGCATCGAGTGCGGCCTGATCGAGAAAGGCGCGGAGCGGTTCGGCGTCTTCGTCTTCTGGGGTATAGCTACGTGCAGCAGTAATTAACTCCTGCAGGTTTTCGATACGGGCTTGGGCTTTTTCACCTTTTTCTTTTTCGTGAAATGGAATTAAACCCGAGCGATCAATGGTCAGGCTAACTTGCTCGTCCAGGGTTAAATCTTGGCACTGGGCGGCAAGTTCTTCTATCAGCGACAGGAAGCTTCGCAGAGCGTTACCGGCGCGGGCCGGTAACAGGCCATTTTCAATGATGGCGATAGCGGAGCGCCACAGAGAAAGTTGGTGTTGGCGGGCATACTCGCGGAGTGTTTCCACTGTGCGATTGCCAATACCCCGTGTCGGGGTGTTAATAACTCGCTCAATGGCCGTGTCGTCATCTCGTAATGCGACGATACGCAGGTAGGCAAGCGCGTTTTTAATTTCTAAGCGATCGTAAAAACGTTGGCCGCCGTAGATACGATATGGCGTTCCGGCGCGAATTAAGAATTCTTCCAGTACGCGAGATTGGGCATTGCTGCGATAAAGTACGCCAATATCGCTGCGACGGTAATCATCGCGGAGCAAGTCACTGATTCGATCGGTGACAAAGCGGGCTTCATCTTGTTCATTAAAGGCCGCAAATAAGGCGATTTTGTCGCCGTCGTTACCCTTGGTCCACAACTCCTTACCAAGCCTTTGACTGTTATTGGCAATTAGTGCGTTAGCCGCTTTAAGAATAGTGCCGGTAGAGCGATAGTTCTGCTCCAGCCGTACTATCTGGGTGTTATTGATGTCTTTAGAAAACTGTTGGATGTTTTCAATGCGGGCGCCGCGCCAGCCGTAAATAGATTGGTCATCGTCACCAACAGCGGTCATTGCCATGCCCTTGCTGGTGAGTAAGCGCAGCCATGCGTATTGTACGGCATTGGTATCTTGAAACTCGTCGACTAAAACGTGCTTAAAGCGTTGCTGGTAATGATCGAGAATCGCAGGATTGTCGCGCCACAACTCCAGCGCCCGTAAGAGCAGCTCGGCAAAGTCGATAACACCTTGTTGCTGGCAAACTTCTTCGTAGCGACGGTAGACCTTGAGCATGGTGCTTAAGTGGTGATCGCCACCAAAGTCATCAATATGGGCAGAGCGTCGTCCTTCGTCCTTATGGCCATTGATAAAATACTGAGATTGGCGGGGTGGCCAACGGGCGTCGTCTAGCTCTAATTCGCGATGGATGCGCTTGAGCTGACGAAGTTGATCGTCGCTGTCCAGTATTTGGAAGTTATCGGGCAGCCCGGCTTCGCGGGCGTGAGCCTTGAGCAAGCGATGGGCCAAACCGTGAAAGGTGCCAACCCACATGCCGTGGTTTAAATTACCGCCGAGCAGGGCTTCGATTCGGCCGCGCATTTCCCGTGCGGCCTTATTGGTAAAGGTTACCGCCAGAATGCTGTAGGTAGATAGGCCTTCGACCTTAATCTTCCACGCTATACGGTGAACCAGTACTCGAGTTTTGCCACTACCCGCACCCGCTAGTACTAGCGTGCCGGTGCTATCGGCGGTTACAGCATCACGCTGCGCGTCATTGAGATCATCAAGAATATAAGATACGTCCATGGCGGCATATTCTACTGGGAATCATTGGCGCTGGCACCGCTAAAATGTGATTAGTGGTAAGTGAGCGTAAAGATTGGCAATACACGCTGCTTTGGAGGGGGATACTGGATGGGTATAACGATGGCGGTATGGCCGAATATGTGAAAAAAAACGCTAGAACCCTGTATTGCATAACAGGATTTCTAGCGTAAATGGAGCGGTTTATCTTTGCAAAGCTATTGTTGCTACCCTACTAGGGTCACAGAGTTTGGCTCATTGCTGAATAATAGGTGCTATTTTATGAACTCTTTATTGATAATGCGGGTAAAGCTAGCCTCAACGAGGACGTCGGCATAGTCGTCTTGGTCTGCTGGGCTTTTGCTATCGATTAAAACACTGTTTTCCGTGCCTTGAACCGGTGCGAAATTGAGGTACCAGATGTCACCGAATTCGTCGGTTTCGGTGTAAGTCAAAGTGCCTGCTGAGTTGAGCTCCCAAACCAGAGTGGTAACGTCATCTTCTTCAAAGGTCACGGTTCCCGTGCCATCGGCGTTAAGCTGAACGCTGAAGTTTTCAATACCTTCGACGTCATTATAGGCCGGTGAGGTAGTTGTGACCCGCCAATTGCCGACTAAACCTGCCTCGTCAAAGCGGGTTTCACGATGGGCTAGGATATCGCCTAAGTTTTCGCCATTGCCAACGAGCGTCGTTGTGAACTGGCCGATGCGGGTAAATGAGTATTCGTCGCCCTCGCCTATATCTTCAGAGCTCAGGTCGCCCCATCGCTCCACAATAAAGGTATTTGTATTTTCATCAAGGTGGTCTTTATTGTATAAACCGCCATCGCCATCAGTATCAACGTTTGCGCTGGCCGTATAGTCTTCACCGCTGATCGCAAACGTGCCGAATTCACCGGATAAGGCCTGTGCGGGTTCGTCGTAATTATCGTAGTCTTCAAGATTATTGGTGTGTGCAATGACGTATTCTGTGTCAGACAAGAACGTCAGAATATTGAGGTTGTCGCTTTCCGCCTCATAGAGCTTCCAAGCACCCTGTAATGCACCGGGGAGGTTTTTAACACGGGAAAAGGTAACGGTCTCACCGGCATCGTCAGTAAAGCCGAGTGTTAGCTCGTCGCCCGCTAAGCTTGCAGATGATACCGAGCTTCCCTCATCGTAAAGGCCGCCTGAGTTATCGGACTGCTCAATTAGGTCTGTGCTGAATGCACCGGTCTCAATATCCCAAGTGTAAGTACCATATTCGACTGACCCTGCGACTTGGTCACCGTCGTCAGTATGCTCATGAATAATGACGTATTCGTTTCCTTCAATGAACGTCAGTATATTGCGTTTACCGTTGCCTTCACTGTACAGCCAGCTGCCGAGAAGTTGTGATTCTTGTGCAGCTAGGAAATGCGCCTCAGCTTGCGCTTCGCTAATCAATGTAATGCCATCGCCGATAGTATCGAGTATCGCCTGTGCTTTGCTGTCAAAGTCAGCGTCACTGAGGCTTAAGTTGCTACCACTAAAGGCATTTTCAGCTTCCAGCGAGATTTCAATACCGTTGTCTGGGTTGTTGTCAGCGTCTAAAGATTGCAGCAGCTGCAAAATATTTGTGCGAACATCGCTGTCACCCTGGGCGAGCTCTGTTGGGGTGATTTGCTGTGATGCGCTAGTGCTAGGAAGCTGAAGGTCACCTATAGAAAATACGATCGACTCGCCGTCTATATAGTTAAATTCACCGAGGACGTTGGTTAAGCCCTGTACGCTGTCGGTTTGGTATGCAATGCCACTGACTGGGCTATCGGTGAAAATACCCGTTAAGGTGCTGCCGCCGCCAGAGCCGCCGCCACTACCGCCTCCGCCGCCACAGGCGCTTAAAATAATGGCAGAGCTTAAATAGAGTAGTTTTGTCTTCATTTACATCACCAAAGAGTCATTTTAATTGTGAATATTCTATTGAGGCTGCAAATGCAGCTATGTAGGAATAGTAAAAGGTATTATTCATGGCCGCCTCCCCAATATTGGGGAGTTGTTCTGAATGTTTTTTAATTGCTCTGCTGATCAACGGATGGGGGCTTGCTGCGTTACAATGGCGGCGGTGATATTAATAACAACCAGTCGGCGGACCATAAAGTGAGCCCCAGAAATATAATTCGCGCAATTGAAACCAATAGAGAGCAAATGCGGCGCTCTGAGCGCAAGGTTGCGGACTATATATTGGCGAATCGCAAAGAAGTGATTCACATGCGGATTGTCGATCTAGCGCAAGAGGCGCATGTTAGCGAACCAACGGTGGTCCGTTTTTGCCGAGCGGTTGGCTGCGACGGCTTTCAGAACTTTAAGGTGGCCTTGGCGCAGCATATTGCCCACAGCCCAGAATATGAAGAGTTTAGCTTTGGCGACGAAGATTCCGCTCGGCAATATACCTTTAAAGTGTTTGACTCCACCATGGAAGCTCTCAAAAAAGTAAGGGACAGCATTGATGTTGCCGCAATAGAGCAGGCTGTTGAATTGCTCAGTAATGCGCGTCGGGTTGAGTTTTACGGCTTTGGTGCCTCGGCTGCGGTAGCGACAGATGCGCAACACAGCTTATTTCGGCTACAAATGTCAGCGAGTGTTTACTCTGACCCCCATGTGCAGGCGATGTCGGCCATGTCATTAAGCCAGCAAGATGTGGTGGTGGTTATTTCTCAGTCAGGTCGAACCAAAGCGCTCTTAGACGCCATTGCCTTGGCTAAACGAAATGGCGCGCCGGTCGTCGCGCTAGCGCCTAGCGGCTCACCAGTAGCAATGGCGGCTGATCTTGCTGTGTATATTGATGTCGATGCTGATGCCGGAGATTATACGCCTCTGCCATCTCGCCTTGCTCACATGGCTGTTTTGGATATTCTTGCAGTGGGAATATCGCGCAGTAAAGCCGGTGTTCGTGAGCATTTGAAGACCATCGAAAAAGGGCTGCAAGTTCTGCGTACCGACCTTAAATCATAATTAGGGCTTGTCGATTTATCCATAACTTGGCCGCGAGCCAACCCATAATTTTGGCCTGTAACGTCCCAAAGCGGACGTGTTCGTCAGCGGCTAAACCGTCACCTTAGCGGGCAATCAGAAAGCCAAGTTCTCCGGCAGGACAAGCCGTTCACGCCAGCGACGAGCATGTTCAGTAGAAGCGGGCTCACTAATTCCGTAGATCGTAGTCTAAGTTGTTGATTTATTGAGTTATGGGTTTATGCTCAGGAGAAGGGATTTCAGAAAAAATAGAGGGAGCGAGTCTTGCTAACATCGATAACCAATTCCAAGAAATACATTCAAGCCATTGGTATAACTGGGTTTTTTGATGCCGTTCTAAATTTGATCCCCGAGATAGGGAGCCAAAGTGATATAAGGCCCCAGTCTTCATAGTAAAACTGTTATGTGATGCCGAGCTTCAAGGAGAATTGATTTGAAGTTAGCCGACGAAATCATAGAAATTCTGAGTTCTACTGATGGTGTTTTAACTGAAGCACTTATCAAGACCAAAGTCCTATTGCATAAAATCGGACACAAGGAATTGGTGGCGTGGGTAAATAAAGAGCTGAACGGATATGAGGGTGAAGACCAGCTCCCCGACTATAGGATAGTTCATGCGCAAGTATTGGTCTCTGCGACAAATGGTGCGTATGACGTAAATTCACATCCCGTTCCTATGGGCCATATTGATAAAAAGTATAGGGATTCTTGGGAGAGGAGAAGAACAACCCATTCTTTAGCCGTTATAGAAAATATTCTCAACTCAAGCACTGGAGATACGCTCCAAGTTCAAATCCCAATGGAGGCGAACGGGATGCTCGGCAAAGGTTTGGCAAATGGGTATATGGTTCAAAGGGCTTGGTCTGAAATTCCAGTTGCTGGAATGGCAAATATCCTCATGCAAGTACGGTCGAGATTGCTAGATTTTATTCTTGAGTTGAGCTCGGAATTTTCCGAGGCAAATTCTGATGAAGAAGTAAAAAAAGTGGCCGCCAACTTCGATGCATCAAATCTATTTAATAACGCAATATTCGGTGATAACGCAACGATTGTACTTGGCTCAGAAAATAACGCGAATATATCAAATGTGTTACTAAAAAACGATTTCGAGGGTCTCTCGGAGACACTTAAAACTCACGGCGTTTCAGATGGTGATGTTGCTTCGTTAAAGGAAGCAATTAATAGTGATTCAAGCCAAGTGGTTTCTTCAAAGAATGAGTTTGGCCCTGCAGTAAGGTCGTGGATGCAAAGCATGATGTCAAAAGCGATAGATGCAAGTTGGCAAATTGAGCTAGGTGTTGCTGGTAGCCTCTTGGCTACTGCATTAAATCACTATTATGGGTTGCTGTAGTCACATAACAAAGTGTTGTTGTCGCAGCGCAAAATGCAACGCTGCTGGGACGCCTTCGCTCGCGCTCTGGCGACCCAAAACACGGCGTTAGCAGTCAAGGAGTTAGAATTGAGTAATAGAGACTTTTTTAACATTACGGCCTTAGAGATTTTTCACCGTTGTTCTAATGAGTTTCCGGTGGAAGCTTCATTTACCGCGTAAGAAGTAGCGGACTTAGTAACGGGCTATTTTAATGTCGAGCAAATGGACATTAAAAAGTTGGAAGATATAGTTTGGGAAACAACCAGTTGGTTAGTTTCAGAAGGGTTTCTTCGCGATGTCGCTTCCAATGATCAATACATGTCTGTTGTTCTAACTCAAAAAGGGCTTAATGCAACAAATTCTGTCCCAAGTGTTATATCAGGAAAAAAATCATTCAACGAAGTTTTTGTTACTGGTTTATCTAACTTAAATCAAAATGTCGCAGCAGGCTTAATGGTTGAGTTTTTTAAAAATGGCAGCTAAAAAACATCATGGTGGGAATTTCATTCGCTGGCCTTTGGCCAAAAGCGCTCCTAAAATCCCCTTATGTTAAGCGTTAGGCTTCATGCAAGGATTTAATCAAATATGGAAAAAGTAGATCTTTATAAGCAATCAATAGGCAAGTTTATCTTCACTGAGTTCATAGTCTTCCTATCTCAGGTAGCTGTATTTTTTTCTGTCGCTGTTTTTACGTCCAATTTTTTAAGTTCTGAAGAGAAATTAGTCAGATTCTCTGAGCAAAAAATAAATGACGGTACTTTAGGAGAGCTAGGGCTTAACTTTGTCGCAATTCTTTTGGTAATTGGTTTCTTTTCAGCAATTGGCAGGGTCTTTGATAACAAATATGTAGAGTCCTACATAAACGAAATATTGTGTGAAATGCCAAAAACAATATATGTATTTGGCTCCAGTGCTACAGGAGTCATGGCAGCTATATCACTATTTATACACTTAAATCCGAATTCTAATTCTTCAGCGCAGGCACAAGGGTTTGCCGTAATGACTCTATTCTTTGCAATTATGATGTTTATATATGGCTGCGCATTTAGCTATGCGTTTAAACGAAAATCGCACATAAAATCATTGTCTAACAATTCAATCCAGCCGACCGCTGGCGTCGGCTGATTGAGGCGTTGAGGCTGTAGAATTACTCCTCTCACCGTCCGTTCGATGGATTGCTTCCTTCAATTTACCTTGGCAACTGTCCGCTCATTTACCTATGCAGTCGTCTATGACACACGACAAAAGCACTTTACTATAAGTTGGTCGTGCGCCATTTTTACCATAAGGTGTCTTAAGCGGACACTTTATAGGTGATTCGGCAGGCTAAGACTATTGCTACTTATTTTTAATCACAACCATCAGTTTTGTACTTAGGCGATGCTAGTCGCCTCAATCTTGACTTGCGTACCATTTAATCTTGGCACCCGCGATAAGGGGTCTACATCTTTATTTGATACCAAAATATTTCGGTTTACGCCGCCGTTGTAGGTCCCTTTTCCCGTTTTTGGATTAAAGGTGCGATAGCCCCAGCCGTGCTGCATGACGGCAACACCGGGGCGTACACTGTCAGATAAAGTGACTTTTGCGACGAGGTGATTGGTCGCTGAGCTTACGGTGACCTCTTGGCCATCGTTAACGCTAAAGCGTTCACCATCGAGGCGGTTAATTTCGATGCTACCCCCCGTTAGTTCGCGTTCCTTCATGCCTTCCATGCTGGTTTCCACAGACCAGGAATTCATCATTTTCATTTTTCGCAGGCCAATAAGCTGTAAGGGATACTCACTGGTGTCGGGCGGGGATTGTGTTAATCGTTCCGCTAGGGTGTTTATAAAGGCAGTCGGGGCCAGATTGACCTTGCCGTTTGCGGTGGTGAGTTTATTGAATAGCGTGCCGAAATTGGGCCTTGTTGATAGCTCACCCAAGCCATGTTCTGCGTTTTTGATATCCTTCCATTTGAACATGCCTCCCGATTTAATCAGCGGTCGGGATAGCCACAGTGGCGAGAATCCGTGGTGTTTATTTCCCGTAAGTTTGGCCAGTTTTATGCTGGCTTTAACAATGGGGTTTAGCCATTTTTTACCCATAATAAAGGGGGCGTTCATCGCCATGGCAAGATCACGTAAGAACTCCCATTCGTAGCGCATACCGTCAGGCAGGTTTACCGCAGCCCGAGTAAATTGGGCGCGTGGCGCAGGGCTTAGTGACTGTAATAAGGGGTTAATATCGTTTCGCTCTAGGAAGTGATCACCGGGAATAAGCCAGTCTGCATGGCGATGACTTTCGCGTTGAAATTGGTCAATGACAACAAGGCAGTCGAGTTGCGCAAGCGCGGCATCAAGCTTGTCGCCATCTGGGCCAGACACGACGGGGTTACCGCTATTCATAATAAGCGCGCGAATTTGGCCTATTCCGGGGGTGGTGATCTCGTCGGGAAGTTCAGCAAGACTGTGGGAGCCGGCGATGTTTTTGGTGCCACGTAGGCGGCTGATCGCCTCTGATTTGGGAAAGAGGGTGTCACCAGCGTCGAGAAAATCGAGCACGCCTGAACAGTAGTAAATACCGCCCTCGGTCTCTACTCGGTTGGTGATCAGGTTTAACACTTGTACTAACCACAGTCCCAATACACCGTTGCGGCCCAGGCTGACTCCGGTGCGACCAACAGCCATAGCGCGTGGTGCTTTGGCAAATTGTTCGGCAATACGGTTTATGGTGTCCAAGGAAATGTCACAGCGGAGGCTGAGATCGTTTAAATCTGCTTTTTGGGCGAGAGCCTTTATGGCGCCCAAGCCATCGAGCTTTTCAGGCTTAGATGTCTTATCCCAGCCATTGTCGAAGATAATCTTGATCATGGCCAATAGCAGTGCCCAATCAGATTCTGGCAGCGGGGTGATATGTTGGTTAGCTTTGGCCGCACATTCGGTGGTACGTGGGTCGACTACAACGACTTCGGCACCGGCTTTTTGTCGCGCAAGTACCCGCTTCCAGCCGTCGGGTGAATAGCTGATCCAGCACATACCACTCACTTGAGGGTTAGTGCCTATGAGCAGAAAGTAGTCGCAATAATCGATATCTGTTTGCAGGCCTACCCAAGGATTACCGTAGAGGTTTTCAGACACAACATGAAGGGCATTTTGGTCTATGGAGCCAACCCAGAACCGGTTTTCGGTGCCAATTGCATCAAGAAGCATGGTTTGAAATAAGGCGCTGCCAAAATTAAAGCCATTGGGGTTGCCGGTATAGCTGCCCAGTGCGTTGGCACCGTACTCGGCGGTAATTGCGCCAAAACGAGCGCTAATGTCGGCAATGGCCTCTTCGTAACTTGTTTCTACATACCGGTCGCCTATACGCTTCATTGGCGAGGTAATACGCTTGGGGTGGGTTAATGCGAGGTGGGATTTGGCCCCTTTAATACAATAATCTCGCCAGCTAAAGGCGTTATCTTTATCGGGCTCTATTTTAATGACCTGATTTTGCTCAGTACTTACCTTTAAGCCGCAGGCCTGCTCACAGATACCACATACGGTGTAACTGGTATTCATACACGTCTCCGACAGCATTATTGTTATTCGTCGTGATGTTCACGTTTGTCTATCTTAATGGCTTGCAAAATAGTGTCAACAGGAAATAGTTTCTTGTTTGTCTTTTTTGGCGGGGATGTTTTTGATGTATGAGGCTGGTACTAAGAGGGTTTTATTGATCAATCTAGGGGTAAAACAGTATGTTTTACTGCAATATGGTGGCAGTAAACTAGCTGGATTACTTGTACGAAGGTGGCGATGTCGCGTATCTTTTTTGGTCATATTAGGGCAATTAAGATCTGAACTGCATTTATCGTCATCTTATCGGTATCGGAAACAGCTCGTTTCTAGAAGCATATTGAATCGTGTTGCGGCAAAAATAAGATAGGCACTTTACATGAATGAATTACTGACGCAGTTACGTCGTACAGCCCACACTTTTGGCGAGCGAGTGGCACTCTCTGATAGAGATGGAAAATATACTTATTCGGGCTTGGTGACCGCTGTGGATAGCCTTGCTGAGGAGTTGAGTCAGCGAGGAATTAGTCGGGCCGCATTATTGGCAGATAATAGCCCGGCATGGGTCATTGCTGACCTTGCCTGCTTAAGAGCCGGCGTCACGCTGACGGCTATTCCCCATTTTTTCAGTGCCGAGCAGGTGGTAAATGCATTAAATAACTGTGCTGCTGAGGTTTTGATCAGTGACCGCGCTGCGAGTGATCCGCAATTGCGGGGGGTATTGTTCAGCGCGGGTGCTGTAACTGAATTTAAAAGTGTCGGTATGTTGCGAGGATTCCCGCTTACGGTGTCTGGTACCTCGACAATGCTGCCTATTAATACGGTAAAGATTGCTTATTCGTCTGGCTCGACGGGAGCGCCAAAGGGTGTTTGCCTATCTGTCGGAAATTTATACGGCACAGCTGAAGCCATCAATGATGCCCTAGCAAAGGTTTCGCTGAAAAAGCATATGGCAGTCCTGCCGCTGGCGACACTGCCAGAGAATATATCAGGAGTTTATGCAGCCTTGCTACGCGGTGCTGAAGTGGTAGTGCCGAGTTTGCAAAGTTTAGGTTGGGCCGCAGGCTCTGGTCTTGATATGAGCCTTTTCACCGATAGTATTAGCCTCTGGCAGCCTGATAGCCTTGTGATATTGCCACAAATCTTAAAAGAACTCATTGCGGTGGTCGAGCAAGGTGGCTGGGAGCCTCCGGTGTGTTTACGCTATGTGGCAGTTGGTGGTTTGCGAATATCATCGGATCATGTTCGCCAAGCACGGGATCTAGGTATACCCGTTTATGAAGGTTATAGCGTATCGGAATGTGGTTCTGTTGTTAGTTTGAATACTCCAGAGGCCGAGTGCCTAGGTTCGGCTGGTAAGATCTTGTCCCATCAGGTAGTAGATATTGTCGATGGCGAAGTGGTCATTAAGGGTAGCCTTTTCTTAGCTTATTTAGGTGGCGAGGCATTAGAGCCTGGTAAGGAATTTATGACAGGGGACCTCGGTGAAGTTGATGACGCTGGTTTTCTTTGGGTGAAAGGGAGAAAAACAAACTTGATTACGAGCAGTTATGGTCAAAAAATATCTCCAGAGTGGCCGGAGAGTGAGTTGCTTGCTTATGCTGGTGTAGCGCAGTGCGTAATAATTGGTGATGCTGAGGCCTATTGCAGTGCCTTGGTTTTTGTAAACCCCGGATATAGTTATGATGATATTGGGCGTTATATTCGTGAATGTAATCAACGCCTACCTGATTACGCACAAATCCGACGTTGGGCTGCATTGCCTAAGCGCCTAACGGCGGCGGATGGTTTGCTTACCGCCAGTGGCCGCTTACAGCGCGAAGCGATAGTTAGGGCCTACCCCGAATTGGTAGCGCATTGTTATCCTGGTATTGTCTATCCTATTGGTGGTGCTCAGCGCGCTTTTATTCCTTCAGAAAAGAGTGGTGATTGATTTGATAAAAATAATGACAAGAATTATTTTTTGAAATGTTTAATAAATTCATTCTAAGCCATGTATATATTTTTATAGCAGAATAAATTATTTTTTGAATTTTTCTATTTGTTAAAATAATTGTGGGTATTTCTAGGGTGAGATAGAAATATTATTTGTCCGAACTGATGTTTTCTTTAACGGTGTAGCGGAAAAAGACGGGGAAGGCGTTTTTAACAAAAACTTGTTGCTTCATCATGTGGCGCGCACTAACCCCCTTGCTTAATTGTATGACAACTCCTCGGGTATCTAAGCGATAAACTTCACCTTCAACTTCTTCGCTATCTTGATCATGAAATAAAATGTTGCCGCTAATTTTTTCACCTAGTGTCAGTGGTGCCTCAGGTTTATACGCTAATATAATGCCCAGCTCTGAGATTTCTAAAATACGGTAAGCCGTATCTTTATCTATCTGCAGAGGTGGTTGGGCAGCTTTCGGATAAGGTAAGCGAAAGAACCGGCGTAAATTATTAATTTTAGTTGTCATCTTTCCGTTTTACCGGAATTTTTTCGGTGTGTCGACAAAACGCGCTTAATTTATATAGGTATTTCTGCTGCACGCAATGCACGACGTAAGTTGGAGTAGTCGCTAGCTTGTGTTAGCACAGGTGGGTTTTCGCTTTCAGGTATGCAGCCCATCTCGACTAGCGCCCATTTAATAGGAATAGAGTTTGGATCTTCTAATAACGCTGAGTACAGTGTTTGAAGGTGAGCATCTAGGGCTTCTGCCGCTGCTGAATCGCCCGATTGGGTCAAGGTAAATAGTTTGTTAAGCAATACTGGGTTGACGTTGGCAGATATTGAAACACTACCACCGTATCCTGCTAAGAGTTGCTGGCAAGCACTTGCGTCATGGCCTGCGTAAAGGGTGAAATCTTGAGGCAGGTTTATCCCTAATAAAGTTGTGGCATCGCTGTTATCCATTGAGCCATCAATATAACCATTTATGCTGGATGATTGTGCCAGTTCAGCGATACTTTCGGGAGCCAGAAGATTATTAAGATTTGATTCAGCCCGAATAATGGCGGGGCATTGTGATGCTTTGGCTAAGGTCTGAAAATGTTCGATTAATTCGTTTTCAGAATAGGTTTTGTCTGTGGGCGCGGTGATCAATACTGCGCTGGCACCATATTCATTGGCAACGTCTGCTAGCTCAAAAGCATGATCGATGGTGTCACTACTTAAGTCGGCAATAATGGGTATGCGGCTGTCCGCTTGCCAGATAGCGCGACGCAGAAGCTCGGTGCGCTCTTCTGTATTCATATAAGCTGGGTGACCTGTGGAGCTACCAATAATCAGGGCGGTACTGCCGTTAGTTACATGCCAGTCCACCAAGATTTCCACCGTTTCATAATCTGGGGAGCCATCGGCATGGGTGGGTGTAATTAGGTCGACAATAATTCCATTAATCATGCTTTAAAGCCTTTTATTTTGAATGCAGGAATAAAGTATAGTCGTGAGAATAAGGCTTGTATAGTAAGTTGGCTGAGCTAAGTAAGATAGATTTTAAATGCGATATGTTGGTGCAAAAAATATTATTTTTGCTATTTTAGAGCACGCAGCAAATAGGTATAAAATACTTAGACAGAAGCATAAATTGTACGGTTGGACAACCATCGTTGTATGAGAGGTTTCACTCGTTCGGGGTGTTGTTGCATGATAATTTCTGCTTGCTGACGAACGCTATCTAGTAGTTCTGCGTCTCTTTGTAAATCCGCGATTTTAAACGTCATTAAACCAGTCTGCCGGGTGCCTAATACTTCGCCGGGGCCACGTAGTTGTAAATCTTGTTCTGCAATAACAAACCCATCAGTGCTGTCGCGTAACGCCGCTAATCGCTGTTTGCCGTTGCGGGACAGCGGTGATTGGTATAACAAAACGCAATAGCTTTGCCGACTACCACGGCCAACTCGACCGCGTAATTGGTGTAATTGGGCGAGCCCTAAGCGTTCCGCATTTTCGATGATCATCAGTGATGCATTGGGTACATCTACGCCCACTTCAATAACCGTCGTGGCCACCAATAAATGTAGTTTAGCCGCTTTGAATTCTGCCATGACGGCGGCTTTTTCTTTTGGCTTCATTCGGCCATGCACCAAACCGACCTTTAACTCTGGCAGTGTTTCTTTTAATAATTCCCAGCTAGATTCCGCTGCTTGGGCCTGAAGTTTGTCGGACTCTTCTATCAGTGTGCAAACCCAGTAGGCTTGTTGGCCGCTGGCGCAAACGGCGCGCAGGCGTTCCATTACATCGTCACGGCGGTCATTGGCTAGCACCACGGTATTCACCGGAGTACGTCCGGGAGGGAGCTCGTCGATAATCGAAGTGTCTAGATCAGCGTACGCGGTCATGGCCAAGGTGCGTGGGATCGGCGTGGCGGTCATAATTAATTGGTGTGGCTGACCAACATTGGCAGCGGCTTTTTGCTTTAGAGCGAGACGCTGATGAACACCAAAGCGGTGTTGTTCATCAATAATGACTAAACCCAATTTGGCAAATTCGACATCGTTTTGAAACAGGGCGTGGGTGCCAACGGCAACATGAGCTTCATGGCTGGCGATGGCATCACTTTGTAGCTGCCGCGCTTTTCCTTTTAGTTTGCCGGTAAGCCAGGCAACGTTGAGTTCTAATGGCTCAAACCATTGGCTAAAGTTTTGATAGTGTTGCTCTGCAAGAATCTCAGTAGGGGCCATGATGGCGACTTGATAGCCACTGCTTATGGCGCGTAGTGCCGCTAATGCCGCCACGGCAGTTTTACCGCTACCAACATCGCCCTGTACCAATCGCAGCATGGGAATTTGGCTGTGTAAGTCTTTGGCTATTTCTTTGGCGACACGTTGTTGAGCGCCGGTTAGGGTAAAGCCAAGTTGCGATAGAAATGTCTTTTGAAGTGCACTGGGGCCATTCAATGGTGGGGCACCAAAACGCTGGGTTTCTCTGCGCAATTCTTGCAGGGCAAGGTTATGGGCAAGAAGTTCTTCAAACGCAAGGCGTTGCTGGCTTGGGTGGCAACCGTCGTGTAATTGGCTTAATGACGCGTCAGTTGGCGGATGGTGTAAATAGCGTAAGGCGTCCGCTAAGGTCCAGTTATTTTTACTGATGTGTGACGGTAAGGCATTGCTAGGTAGCCACTCAGTGATGGGGTGCTGGTCTAAATACTGAAGGGCTTGATTACATAGTTTGCGCCAACTGGTTTGTGCAAAACCTTCGGTGCTGGGGTAAATGGGTGTTAGCCGTTCCTCAACGGCAATGGCGCTCCCGCTTTGAATAACTGTGTATTCGGGGTGATAAAATTCAAGGCCTCCGCTGCCACGCCTAGCCTCACCATAGCAGCGTATTTTGGTGCCAGGAATGAGCTGTGCTTTTTGTGCCGCATTAAAATGGAAAAAGCGTAGCGTGGTAGTGCCGGTATGATCTTGTAGTTTGCAAACCAAGCTGCGGCGGCGTCCAAATACAATATCTGACAGCAGTATGGTGCCTTCAAAGACGACATCGGCATTAAGTTGTAGCGCGGCTAATGGGGTTATACGGGTGCGGTCTTGGTAGCGTAAAGGCAGATGAAATAATAGGTCTTGCACACTAAAAATACTTAGTGCTGCTAGCTTCTCTTGTAAGCGCGGCCCCACTCCTTTAAGAGTGTTCACGCTAAGCTGGTGGAGTGCTTTGTTGGTCATTAGCTGCCGACCGACAACTGAGGCACGGCAGCTTTAATGGCTTTGCTGACAATATCTATGGCTTGGTGTCGAGGAAAGCTGGTACGCCAAGCCAAGGCCACGGTACGGGTTGGTGGGGTGGCGAAGGGGCGGGTGCATAATATGCCATCGCCATAGGGTGCAACCTGTGCCGCAGACCGCGGCAAAATAGTAATGCCGAGCTTAGATACCACCATATGCTTTAAGGTTTCGAGTGAGCTGCCCTCAACAACAGATTGTAACAGTCGGTCGCCATTGGCAAAGGTTTGCTGTAAGCCTGGGCAGGCCGCCATAACTTGATCACGAAAGCAGTGCCCTTCACCTAATAACAGGATATTTTCATGGATTAGATCATCGTGATGTAGCTCTGACTTGCTACTCAATGGGTGATCGTAGGGCAGTAATACCACAAAGGGTTCTTCGTAGAGTGCTTGTGTGACGACATCGGTTTCATTAAAAGGAAGTGCAACAATGATGGCGTCTAATTTGGATGAGCGTAATTTTTCTCGCAGTACCCCTGTTAAATTTTCTTCAATATACAGTGGCATATCGGGTGCATACTCTCTAATTAAAGGAATGCAGCGGGGGTACAGATAAGGTCCAACCGTATGAATGGCGCCAATAGCGAGGGGCGTGCCAAGCGGGTCTCGACCTTGATTGGCTAATTCGCGAATATGACTGGCTTGCTTGAGTACAACCTTCGCTTGCTGTACCACCTGCTTACCCACAGGTGTACTTTGGATTTTGCCGCGGCTGCGCTCAAAGAGTGAGATGCCCAAATCGTCTTCTAACTTTTTTATGGCGACGCTAAGCGTGGGCTGACTGACAAAACACTTTTCAGCAGCCCTTCCAAAATGACCAGTCTCTTGAAGGGCGATAATGTATTTTAACTCAGTTAGCGTCATTAATTATCCGATCTGTAATTGCGCCAACTATCTGGCGTGTTTTACTGCTGTTTTGATGCCCGTTGTTAATCGTATCTATTTTAGCGAGCATTAGGATTAAAACGTAACAACAATTTTCCCGACGTGGTCGCCGCTTTCCATGCGCTCATGGGCTTTGGTGATTTCTTCAAAGGTAAATACCGAATCAATAAGCGGCGAAAATTTGCCCTCGGCGATGAGTGGGTAAGCCTGCGCTTCAATTTCTGCCGCTATATTAGCTTTTTGCTCAGTGCTTTGAGCGCGAAGTGTTGATGCGGTAATGGTGAGTCTTTTCATCAATACGGGAACAAAATTTAACTCGGCATTAAAGCCGGTTTGAAAAGCAATAAAGACAATGCGGCCATCGTTGGCAGCGAGTTTAATATCTTTTTGTATATAGTCTCCACCCACCATATCTAAAATGACATCCATACCCTTGCCGGTGGGAATATCATGCAGAGCTGCAACAAAGTCATTGTCTTTATAGTTAACCGCTTTAATGGCGCCCAGTGCTTCACATGCACTGCATTTTTCAGCGCTGCCTGCGGTGGTATAAACATTGGCGCCTATGGCTTTGGCTAGCTGGATGGCCGTTGTCCCTATGCCGCTGCTGCCTCCGTGAACCAAGAAATTCTCACCTGATTTTAGCTTGCCGCGTTGAAAGACATTGTGCCAAACGGTAAATAAGGTTTCCGGTAGGGCAGCGGCATGGGTTATTGATACTCCCTTGGGAATTGGTAAGCACTGGGTGGCGGGAGCAACGGTATAGTCAGCGTAGCCACCACCGTTGCACAGTGCGCAGACCTTATCGCCGACTTTCCAGCGACTGACAGCTAGGCCAATGGCCACGATCTCTCCGGACACTTCTAGGCCTAAAACGGGGCTGGCATCTACAGGTGGTGGATATAAACCGTAGCGCTGCATAAGGTCTGGGCGGTTAATGCCCGCCGCGGTGACTTTTATTAGCACCTCGTTGGCAGCGGGTTTGGGCATGGCTTCTGATGCAATGCTCATACTGTGGTCGTCTTGATTAACATCAACGATACGGCGGGTAGCGGGTACAGTCATGTTGGTTCTTAACCTTATTGGGTGTGCGAAAAAATTTATAAAATAGTAGCTTGGTCTGTTATTGATAGCTGAGCCGATTCTGCAATTTACATTATCTTACCCTTACAATGGTAAGATTCGCACCGAGTAAAAGGAAGGAGCTTACTCAGTTTACGGTATAGATTATGACCGACTCAAAGCAGCATTCACAGCGAGAGAGACCAAACGATGGCTAAGAAAAAATCACTTTTAATTATTGGCTGTGGTGATATTGGCAATGGCTTGGCAGAAATTTACATGGCGCGTGATTGGCGCGTACAAGGTTTGCGCCGTCAAACGTCTAAGTTAGCTGATGGGGTTGAAGGCTTAGCTGCAGATGTTTGTGACCCTAGCACGCTATCAGCGCTCGGCCCGTTGCAAGCAGATTATGTGGTAATAACGTTAACTCCGGCAGGTGCCGGTGCAGAGGGGTATCGAGCGGTATTCGAAGACGGCTTAAATAGCTTGCTTGCTGCAATCAGTGAACCGCCCAAATTAGTGGTGTTCGTGTCCAGTACTGGAGTTTATGCCCAGGCCGAAAATGAATGGATAGACGAGCAAAGTGTAACGGAGCCTGACCGATACTCTGGGCAAAGCTTGTTGCGAGCAGAGCAGGCCATTGCAGCGACAGGCTGGCCCTATACCAATATTCGCTTTGGCGGAATTTACGGTAGTGGCCGTTTGCAAATGCTGAAGAAGGTTATAAGTGGTGATTGCGCGCCGGCAGAGCCACGGCATTACACCAATAGAATTCACCGCGATGACTGTGTTGGTTTTATAGGCCACTTAATCGACCGTGTTGAGGCCGGGAATGACGTTGCGCCTTGTTATCTTGGTGTAGATAACGAGCCAGCGAGTATTCAAGATGTACAAGCGTGGTTGGCCGCTGAATTGGCGGTAGAGTACGCAAGTAAAGGCCAGCCGATTACGCGTACGGGTAGTAAACGTTGTTCGAATAAGCGCTTATGCGATAGTGGTTATGTTTTGAAATACCCTACGTTTCGAGAAGGATTTTTACCGGTACTTGCCGAGTGGCGTGTGACCGAAGAGGCTTGATCAGCGCGGGCTAAATTAGATGGCTCCGCGCTTTAATAGTAAGGAAGTGCTAAGCCCTTTACAGGGCTAGAATGACTTCGACTTCAATCATCGCATTGCGTGGCAACGCGGCAACTTGCACGCAGGCGCGAGCGGGATAAGGTTGCTCAAAGAACTGAGCCATGACGTCGTTAACCTGCGCAAACACACCTAAATCAGTGAGTGAAATATTGACTTTGGCGGCGTCATTTAAGGTGCCACCAGCGGCAGATGCAACGGCAGATAAATTCTTAAATACTTGGGTGGCTTGTTCGGTAATACCACCCTCTATCATTTCCATGGTGGCGGGAATAAGTGGAATTTGGCCAGATAAATACACCGTGTTGCCTACCTTAACGGCTTGCGAATAGGTGCCAATCGCCTGAGGTGCATTGCTGCTTGAAATGATTTCTTTATTACTCACAAGAGTGTCCTTTAATAAGCGGCTAAAAGGGTCGAATAGCGCAGTGTTAATTCCGTTCTCTGGTCACTTTAATCACTGCTGGAATATTGCGGATTCGGCGCATGACATTGGCCAAATGCACGCGTGATCTAACGCCAACTATCAGGTGAATACTGCTGATTTTTGGGTTTTCATCTTCAACGCTGATCTTTTCTATACTGCCGTCAGCGCCATTCACTCGCGTTGCCAGTACAGCAATAATGCCGCGCTGTTTGGTGATCTCAATTTTCATTTCTACTGAGAAATCTCGATCGATACTCTCTGCCCAGCTCAGTGGTACAACACGCTCTGGTTGGCTGCTGAGCTCAATGCTGTTGTGGCAGTTTTCGCAATGCACCACAACGCCTTTTTCAGAGCTGATAATGCCGACAATATGGTCGCCGGGTATGGGGTAGCAACAGCGTGCAAAGTTAACCAGAAAACCTTCCGTGCCGTGTATCACCATTGATTGTCTAGTCAGCGGCGCGCGGAGTTTTTCGTCGTCGTCGCGAATCTCATCACGCAGGTTAACTAGCTGCCGAGCTGTTAAATAAGCAACGCGGTTACCCATGCCAATTTGCTCATAAATATTATCGGTAGACTTGGCGTGGGTGGAGTCGACAAGCTGATTTAAATATTTGTCGGGGATCGCAGCGAGATCTTCATCCATGCTGGCAAGGGCGCGTTCCAACATGCGTCGACCAAGGGTAAGCGCTTCTGTTTTGCGCTGATGCTTAAGGTAATGGCGAATACCGGTGCGGGCTTTTGCCGTTACCACAAAGTGCAGCCAAGCCGGATTGGGTTGGGCGCCAGGTGTGGTAATAACCTCTACCGTTTGGCCGCTTTGCAGCGTTTCTGACAGCGGTGCTAAACGGCGGTTTATCCTGCAAGCCACACAGCTATTACCAATATCGCTGTGTACAGAATACGCAAAATCAACCGCAGTGGCGCCAGCGGGTAATTCCATAATGTCGCCACGAGGAGTGAAGACATACACTTCGTCAGGGAATAAATCGATTTTGACGTTTTCGATAAATTCCAGCGAATCACCGGCGCGTTCCTGCATTTCTAAAAGGCCTTGTACCCATTGACGGGCGCGGGCATGGCTAGAGTTGCGCTTGGGCTCTTGCTCATTAGATTTGTATAGCCAGTGAGCGGCAATGCCGTTATTGGCCATTTCTTCCATTTCTTGGGTGCGAATTTGAATTTCAATCGGCACGCCTTCCAAGCCAAACAAGACAGTGTGCAAAGACTGGTAGCCGTTTGCCTTGGGAATGGCGATATAGTCTTTAAACTGCCCCGGCACGGGTTTGTATAAGCCGTGAACACAGCCCAATACCCGATAGCAGGAGTCAACGGAATCAACAACAATACGGAATGCGTAGAGATCCATAATCTCTTTTAGCGATTTCCGTTTATTGCGCATTTTGGTGTAAATGCTAAATAAATGTTTTTCGCGGCCAATCACATTGGCATTGTGGCCTTCTTCAGTAAGGCAATTTTCAATGTTTTCACGAATACTGGAAATGGCTTTTTTACGATTGCCAAAGCGTGTGCTAATGGATTTGCGAATACGTCGAGCGCGCATGGGATGCATCGACATAAAGCCTAAATCTTCAAATTCAACACGAATATTATGCATACCCAAGCGCTGGGCTATGGGCGCATAAATTTCCAGTGTTTCACGGGCAATACGGCGGCGCTTATCAGGGGGCATGGCGCCCAAGGTGCGCATATTGTGCAGTCGGTCGGCTAGCTTTACCAAGATAACGCGAATGTCTTTGGCCATCGCCAAAGCCATTTTTTGAAAGTTTTCGGCCTGTTGCTCAGCTTTAGATTGAAACTCAATACGGGTCAGCTTAGAAACGCCATCAACCAGTTCGGCGACCACATCGCCAAATTGATTGCTCAAGCCCTGTTTGGTGACGCTGGTATCTTCAATGACGTCATGGAGCATTGCCGCCATAAGGCTTTGAGCGTCCATGTGCATTTCAGCAAGAATGGTGGCAACGGCCAGAGGGTGCGTTACGTATGGCTCGCCACTTCGGCGGTTTTGGCCTTCGTGGGCTTGCTCGGCGTAATAGTAGGCGCGCCGAACCTGATTAACCTGTTCGGTGGCGAGATAGTCAGAGAGAGATTTTGCTAGGGCGTCAATTGATCCTGCAGGCACATTTTTGCTTGGGCTAGGATTAAAAAAACTGTATTGATGCATTGGCGCCCCTGTTAGACGCAGAATTACAGTGCTGCGGCGCCTAACTCAGCGCTGAGGTCCAGCTCTGGTTCTTCTACGGCGGCGTTGGCGGCCATCACTTCTTCGCGAGTAATTTTGCCATCGGCAAGCTCACGTAAAGCAAGTACTGTTGGCTTATCGCCTTCTTCAGGTACTAGCGCGTCTTTTCCGCCAGTGGCAATTGCGCGAGCACGTTTGCTTGCTACCATTACTAATTCAAAGCGGTTATCGACGGCTTCAAGGCAGTCTTCAACAGTAATTCGGGCCATGATGTATATCCTGCGTACTAAATAAAATCAGCGCACAAATTGTGCGCTGTCAATTAACTAACAGTCTAACAAATAGCTGGCGCTTATGACAGTAGTGCAGAAAGTAAAGCTTGGTGACGTAATTGCTGATTGGCAAGGGTGAGGCGGTGGCTGCGAATAATCGCGCCTAAGTCAGCTAGGGCAGTGTCGAAATCGTCGTTAATTACCACATAGTCACTCTCAACATAATGTGACATTTCCGCAACAGCAGCATCCATGCGCCGTTGAATGACGGTGTCGTCGTCTTGGCCTCTGCCGGTTAATCGTTCATTAAGCGCCTCTTTAGAGGGGGGCATAATAAAAATAGCGACGGTCTTGGGCATTAAATGCTTCACTTGCTGGGCACCCTGCCAGTCTATCTCCAGAATCACATCCTCCCCAGCGGCGAGTTGCGACTCAACCCACTGTTGTGACGTGCCATAGAAATTATCAAATACCTGCGCGTGCTCAAGAAAAGCCGCTTTATCTAGCATTGCCTGAAAATCGCTATGGGAGACAAAGTGATAATTAACACCATCTTGCTCGCCAGGTCGCATAGCGCGAGTAGTGTGAGAAACTGAAACCCCAAGCTTGGGCGTACAATCTAGCAACTTGGCAACCAAGCTGGTTTTACCCGCGCCAGACGGGGCTGAAATGGTGTAGAGCGTACCTTGACTGAGCATAGCGAAGGGGCGTCCTTTGTTATCGTGTTCGCAATGGAATGGCGTTAAGCAGCTTAGCGATTATACGGTTTGATCGTAAGGGCGTCACGGCCTATCAACTAACACGCTTAGGCATGGCAGTATTTGTTGTTGTAGTGAGCATGGGGGTAAGTCTATTTGATGCTTTGGATCTAAGCGGTCTAGACCCTAACAGGTGCAATAGGATTACAGGGTGTTACCCAATTCAGTAAAAACGCATGGGCGAGTAGCCAAGTCTGAGCTTTTAGGCGCGGAAAAGTGCGAAGTTTTACATTTTTAAGCGCATAAAAGTGTATTTTGGCGGTTTCTGGCACTCAGTTGCTCGTAGCATCCACCGAACTCTCCAGCGGTACATGATATGCCTCAATACTGGATATTAATCCTATTTCGATCATAAAAATGGGAATATAGTCCCTTTGGTTGGTGTTATGGCAAAGTGTGATTTACACAATATGCTGTTTTCAAAGCAGCGAAAAATTCTCGTCCATTTAGGTGAGGACTTTTTATTAGCTATGAAGCAACGTGGTTTTACTAAAAAGCTATTGTGTGAGCGAACTGACTTTGATCATAAAACCGTAAACAAAGTCTTCGCAGGTGATCCGGGGATTACTATTGGCACTTATTTGTAGATCATGGCCGTATGGGAAAGTACAACCTATAAGCGAAGTAAAATTCACTACGTCGATTAGCGATGAAATAGCAATATCAATCGATGTTGCTATTAATCCAGCCATTAGTATAAAAGGGAAAGTATGCAACAGGTCGGGATTTACGAACAGCTAATAACAGAGCTAATTTCAAGCAGGATAGATCGTGAGCATTTTTATGTTGGCGAGCGAGAGTTAAATGGTAGTGAAGCATCAATCTGGTTATCACGTTTTTTATCACATATTCTTGAATACGCTATAGACTCTGTTCATGCTGGCGATGACCGTCTCCAACAACAAATTAAACTATCGAATGAATTATTACTTTGGTTAAAGACACAGATTCAAGATAAAGACTTTATTGACGATAATTTACTTGCTAGCCAAGGTAAGATCCTAACGGCATTGTATGAGCTAGAAAACCCCGTTTCTGCTGATCTAAAGAACTATATTAAAGACATTTTTCCTTTAACCGGATTGACACAAAGCGAACTTTTTTGTGGCAGTAACGCCGGATTGTCGCTTGAATCTGAGCTAAAAAGGGAAATTTTATCGGCGGATAAAATATATTGGTTAGTCTCTTTTATTAAGTGGGCGGGGATTCGGATATTTCGTAAAGAGCTTGATGAATTTACATCAAGCGGCCGTGAGTTAAAAATCATAACGACTTCTTATATGGGTGCTACTGACGCTAAAGCCGTTGAGTATTTGGCGAGATTACCTAATACCGAAGTCAAGCTAAGCTATAACACCGAGCGCGAGCGCTTACATGCAAAAAGCTATTTGTTTTTGCGCGATACTGGCTTCCATACAGGTTATATAGGTTCGTCAAATCTTTCCCATTCTGCCCTGACTAATGGCTTAGAGTGGAATTTAAAAATCACCTCCCAAGAAATTCCACATATTATTAGTAAATCATTGAGCACATTTGAAACCTACTGGGCGTCAAATGATTTTGAGATATTTAATGGGGATGCCAAAAGTACTGAAAAACTAAATCGAGCGTTGAGGCAACAGCGTGGAAGCTATGAGCAAGAAGCTACACACTTTTTTGATATAACACCGTTCCCACATCAAAGTGAAATATTAGAGCAGCTTGCAGTGGAGAGAAGTATTCATCGGCGATTTCGCAATTTGGTTGTGGCAGCGACGGGCACGGGAAAAACGCTTATCTCTGCCTTTGATTTTGCTAATGTTCTGAGAAAAAAGCCGGATGCAACTTTCCTGTTTGTGGCCCACCGTGAAGAAATTTTGAAGCAAGCAAGGTCCGCTTACCGAGGCGTGTTACGTAATAGTACTTTTGGTGAGCTGTGGGTTGGAGGTCATACACCAGACCATTATCGTCAGCTTTTTGTTTCAATTCAGACCCTTAATAATCAACTAGAGAAACTGACCTTAACCGCAGATTATTACGACTACATAGTTATGGATGAGGTACATCATATTGCAGCAGATAGTTATCGAGCGGTGCTAGCACATTTTTCACCTTCAATATTGTTAGGCCTCACAGCCACCCCAGAGCGTCATGATGGCGGCGATATTCTGGCTGATTTTGGTGGGGTTGTTGCGGCGGAAATCCGTTTGCCGGAAGCGATTAATCGTCGTCATCTTTGTCCGTTCCAATATTTTGCTATTGATGATGATACTGACTTACGAGCTGTTTCATGGAGTCGGGGACGTTATGATATTGCTCAATTAACTAAGCTTTATACTTATAATCAGGCGCGCTTTGATAAGATTCTCTTGAGCTTACGCGACATCATCACCGATATAACGGACATGAAGGCGCTTGCATTTTGTGTGAGTAGAGAGCACGCACAATACATGACAAAACAGTTTTTGCTGAAAGGGGTAAAAGCCGATGTGCTGACCAGTGATAACAGCAATGAGCGTCAGCGAAAGCAGCAAGCGATTCGTTCAGGCTCAATCAATGTTCTTTGTGTGGTGGATATATTTAATGAGGGCGTCGATATTCCAGAGGTTGATACCTTGTTGTTTCTACGCCCGACAGAAAGTTTAACTGTCTTCTTGCAACAGCTTGGTCGAGGTTTACGATTAGCTGATGACAAAGAGTGTTGTACGGTTCTAGACTTTGTTGGTAATTCTCGCCCTGAGTACGACTTTGCCAACAAATTTAGAGCATTGGTGGGTAAGGGGCCTCGGGCGATCAGTGATGAGATCAAGCAAGGTTTTCCTCATGCACCACTTGGTTGTCGTATTGAGCTAACTAAACGGACTCAAGAAATAGTTCTGAGTAATATTCGTCAAGCGTCGCTAACGTTGAATCGGCTGGTAGCTATGATTCGACAATACCCCCAGCATTCAACATTGCCACTAACTTTGGCGAACTTCTTATTGCAGCATCCTCATATTGACCTGAATGAGCTTTATAAACGGGGAAGTTGGATGGAGCTTGTTAAGCAAGCGCAAGATCAAGTCAATGAAAGTACGCCAGATGAAAATCTATTAAAAATGCTCAAAAAGGCAGTCCACAATCGTATTTTGACTTGTGATGACCACATCTACTTAAACTTCTTAAAGCAACTTTGCCAAGCCGATTTTTTAGTAGCGGATGTTGCTCATCGGTATGCCTTGATGTGCCATTACGACTTTTGGCAGAAACCTGGTGTAGAGAGTGGTTTCGATTCGATTGTTCAGAGTCTTGCTGCCCTAAACTCTCTGGGTATAAAGGCAGAATTACTAGATATGCTTAATTGGCAGCTTGCACAAACTAAGCATGAGCAGGCAATGATGGATAATTTGCCTGATGTACCTTTGAGGCTTCATGCTCGTTATGTTCGTGAACAGATATTAGTAGCATTTGGTGCGACGACGTTTGAACGACAGTCGCCAGCACGTGAAGGTGTGCTGGTGATCAAAGATCAAAATATTGAGTTGATGTTTGTCACCTTGAATAAAAATGAAAAGCAATTTTCACCTACCACTATGTACCACGATTACGCGATCAATGAAGAGCTTTTCCATTGGCAATCTCAGAATAGCGCGAGACCTGATAAAGGGCGTGGTAAAGATTATATTCAACATAAAGACGTTGGAAAGCGTCTATTTCTATTTGTGCGCGAGCAATCCAAAGATGAATATGGGCGCACAATGGGCTTCGTCAACTATGGCGAAGTCGACTATGTGTCTCATACCGGTTCTCAGCCGATGAACATTACATGGAAACTCAAAATTCCGATGCCACATTTTATGTGGCAACAAGCGGCCAAGTTGGCGGTAGGATAGGTTTGTTTATGATGTAATAACTACTAGTAACGGGTCTCTGTAAATCGAATTGGGCGAGGAAAATAAAAAAGCCCTACATTTACAGGCTCTTCACCGGCAACACAGGGCTTCTTGGTCATTTTCGGTATACCGATTTTCTTACTTGTCGAAATCTATTCAATATTCTGGATCTGCTCTCGCATCTGTTCTATCAGTACTTTGAGTTCAACGGCGGCCTGGGTGCTTTCGGCAACCACCGCTTTTGATGATAGGGTGTTGGCTTCGCGGTTGAGTTCTTGCATAAAGAAGTCGAGTCGACGGCCGTTGGCGCCACCTTTTTTAAGGACACGTCTTACTTCTGTGACGTGGGTGTCTAGCCGGTCAAGTTCTTCGTCTACGTCAGCTTTTTGAGCAATGAGTGCTACTTCGGCTTCGAGGCGGCTAGGGTCGAGTTCGGTATTAAGGTCGGCGATACGTTGCTGAAGTTTGTCGCGTTGGGCTATGACGATAACGGGCATCTTCTCGCGAATGTCAGCCACGATTTTATTTATGGATTCTAGGCGCTGTTCGATAAGGCCAGCCAGTGCTTCACCTTCGCGTTGGCGGGTGGCGAGGTGTTCATCCAGTGCATTGCGAAAGCCTTCTAGCAATTGTTTGCTGAGGGTGTCGTTGTCGAGGCTTTGCGGCTCGAGTACGCCGGGCCAGCGCAGTAGTTCTAATATATTGACGGGTGCAGTGTGTGCTATGTGGGCTTTGAGCCCATTGGCGGCCTCTAATATTTGGCTTGCGAGTTTGTCATTAAGTTGAAGAGACTGTTCTTGGTTTTGCAGTTGAACGCGTAAAGCGCATTCTACTTTACCGCGTTGCAGTGCTTTGCGCAGCGCATCGCGAAGGCTGGGTTCTAGCTGTCGCCAGTTTTCAGGTAGTTTGAATGAGAGCTCTAAATAGCGGTGGTTAACGGATCGTATTTCCCATGTGACGCTGCCCCAGGAATATTCAAAGCGCTGGTGCGCAAAGGCGGTCATACTGCTGGTAGTCAAAGGATTCCCCTGCTTTTATTAACGTTTAGGTGAGTAGTGTAAGCCGAAATGACCTGTGAAGGCGAAGCGTTCAGGTCAAAATTTGCTGTGTGTGAACTGGGTGCAGTGATGGTTTGGTGTTCGGCTTTTTATATTTTGCGTTATTACCGAGAGGCGCTGTTCCAATTTTTGGGTTCTTTGTGGGAGTTTTAACCAGTTGTTGGCGGCTAAAGGTTATACTGTTGGCTTCAGATAAGGAGAAGTTTATGACTGTAGTCCGGCCGAGCGAGCGAGCTTACGACGAGAAGCGCGCTGTGCGCATAACCCGCAATTTTACCTGCCATGCCGAGGGTTCTGTTTTAATTGAAATGGGCAATACCAAGGTGATTTGTACTGCCTCCGTACAGAATAGTGTACCGGGCTTTTTACGCGGTAAGGGCCAGGGTTGGGTGACGGCGGAATACGGTATGTTGCCGCGCTCTACGGGCAGCCGTATGGATCGCGAGGCGGCGCGAGGTAAGCAAAGTGGCCGTACCCAAGAAATTCAGCGCTTGATTGGTCGTTCTTTACGCGCGGCGATCGACCTTAATATGCTGGGTGAGAACACCATTTATTTAGATTGTGATGTTATTCAGGCTGACGGCGGTACTCGCACGGCATCGATTACCGGTGCCTATATTGCGCTGGCTGAGGCGGTTGGCAAATTACGCGCCGATGGCTTGATTGATGATAATCCACTCCAGCAACAGGTGGCAGCTATTTCAGTGGGTGTGTACCAGGGCGTGCCGGTTTTAGATTTGGATTATGCCGAAGACTCTACCGCAGAAACCGATATGAACGTGGTAATGGATGATAACAATGGCGTTATTGAGGTTCAGGGCACGGCAGAGGGTGCCACATTTAGCCGTGATGAAATGAACGCAATGATGGATTTGGCTGAGAAAGGAATTGCTGAGCTGGTTGCAGCACAGCGTGAGGCACTAGCCTAGCGTGGGCTGATAGAGAGCCCTAGAAAGGGCTCTCTGGTAGTTCAAAATCATAGTCCATGATCAGCGGTGCGTGTTTGCCAAATTGTTGGACTTTATAAATGGCACCGTATTCTACCCGTGGAGTGATGTGTTCTGAGGTGATCTGCATGTCTACGCGCCAGCCGTTGCTGCCGGGTTCGCCGTCAGGCCACCAACTAAACTCGTCGGCATCATTGTTTACCAGGCGGAAGGCATCAGCGTAATGTTGCTCGCGGAACAGTCTATCAAGCCATTGTTGCTCTTCTGCTAAGCTGCCGGGTTTGCCGTGATTGCCCCTCACATCTTGAATGTCGATGGCGCGGTGGGCGATATTCCAGTTGCCGCAAATAATAAAGTCACGGCGCTTGTTACGCACTTTGGTTAGGTGATTTAGATATTGCTCAAAAAACTGATTTTTACGAATTAATCCGGCGCTATCACCTTCGTCGGCAGTGGGGGCAAGCAAGCTGCCAATGCTGATGTTGTCGAAGTCGGCTTGGATGTAAAGGCCATCCATGTCGAAGTCTAAAAACCCTAGACCGGTCATAATAGCTTTGGGTAAGTTGCGACAATAAATAGCAACGCCATTATGTTTGCCGTCGGCAGCATCAAAGAAGTAGGGGTTATAGTCGCGGGGGAAATAAACGTCATCGCGGAGTTTATACTCGGCAATGCCAATATTTTGGATGCAAATTATGTCTGCATCTTGCTTGGTGACCCAGTCAAAAAAGCCTTTTTTAGCAGCATCTACAATGCTGTCAGCGCAAAAGCTGATGATTCTCATGTGTTTCCTATCGCGTCGATAATAGCCGGTGGGTTGGCTAAAAGATTGCAGTCGCCGAACTGGCGGGGCCAGCCCTAGATGCGTAAATACTTTAAAATTAGCGTGTGCTGGATTTTAGGTATAACTAAGTGGTTAGACTACAATGAAACCCCAGCGACAACAATCGCAGCGGTTAATATCTACCAAAAAACTCCTTATTTTTTAGTCCTGACGTGTGTAGATCAGCACATTTGTACGCACTTTGCGTCAAATCTACGGTTTTTAGTAGTAGCAACCTAAAACACCCGCGTAAAATGGCAAGTTGAAACGATCATCGAAATTTTGAGGGTAAAGATGAGTATCCAAGAGTACCAGCAACAATTTATCAAACAAGCCATTGCCAGTGAGGCACTTTGTTTTGGTGAATACACACTTAAATCTGGTCGTGTAAGCCCGTATTTTTTCAATGCAGGCCGATTCTACAGCGGCGTAGCGCTGGCAGCCTTGGGGCGCTGCTACGCGGATGCGATTGTGGCGTCGGGTGTCCAGTTTGATGTCTTATTTGGCCCTGCGTATAAGGGGATATCGCTGGCGGCGGTAACGGCATGTGCTTTGGCCGATCACCATCAGCGCGATGTGCCCTATGCCTATAACCGTAAAGAGAAAAAAGATCACGGTGAAGGTGGCAGTCTTGTTGGCGCGCCCTTGCAGGGTAAAGTGCTGATTATTGATGATGTGATTACTGCCGGCACAGCGATTCGCGAAGCTATTGCGATGATTGAGCTTGCCGGTGCCAATGTTGCTGGTGTGGCTATTGGCTTAGACCGACAAGAGCGTGGCCAGGGTGAGCGTTCTGCAATTCAAGAATTAGAGCAAGATGCATCTTTAGCGGTTATTAGTATTGTTGGTTTGAATGATATTGTTGATTATTTGTCGACTGCAGCGAGTGATCAGGCTTTGGTGGCGCGTATTAATGCGTATCGAGATCGATACGGTGTTGAGGTATAAGTGCATGAGGCATGTTGTACAAAAAAAATGATTGGGAGTGGATAGGTGTCGTGGCTGTGAGTCCATGGGCGGTATTGGTTGTGTTGCTATGTGCGGGGGCGTCTGAGGTGTCTGCGCAAGCGCTCTATTACCGCTACCCCAACGCTGATGGCACTGTTGTTATTGATAGCAGTGTGCCACCAGAGGCGGTGCCCAGAGGTTATGACGTCATTCGTATAGATGGCTCCGTGGTAAAAACAGTGGCGCCCAAGTTGAGTGAGGCCGAGAGTCAGGCGCGCGCTCAGGAACTGGAAATTGCGGCTGCAAGGGCAGAGGCCGAAGAAAAAATACGTAAATGGGATGAGTCTTTGCTGCTGCGCTATAGCAGCGCTCAAGATATTGAAGTTGCCAAAGTGCGCGCGCTAAATGATATTAAAGTGCGCGTATCCATTTTGAAAAGTAATTTAACCACCATCAAGCAGCAGATCTTAAAAAATCAAAGTGAAGCGGCAGAACTGGAGCGGCGAGGCCAAGTTGTGCCGAGTGAGCTTGTCGACACCTTGGCGTCATTGCGACGTGAGGTGACAACAACAGAGCAGCATATCAATGGTCGCCTTGTGGAGCTGGAGGAAACCACCAGTAATTACGAGCGAGATAAAGCGCGTTTCCAGCATTTGCAGAGCCGAGCCGAACAGCGGCTACGCTACTACTCACCAAATAATAAGTAAGCGGCGGGTATTCTTGGTCTTTAGCGGCTAGCGAAATATCGCGGCGCTGAGTTGCTGCCACTGCTCATCCCAATGCTCGGTAGGGCGACGTTTAAAATCACTGCGCACAAATTGGCCAATGCGTCCTTCTGCCGCAGAAAGTAACAAGTTGGCGGTGCTATTGGCGGTGATTGTGGTGCGTAAGCCTTCGCGAATTTCAGCTTCTCGTAAAATGGTCTTTAGCTGAGTCTCTAAGCGGTCGTAAAATTGCACTACGCGGCCACGTAAACGTTCGTTTTCTCCTGCTAGGGCATCGCCATTGAATATCCGGGTAATGCCGGGATTGCGCTCGGTGAAGCCCAGTAAAAGCTGCAAAATATGGCTTAATTGCGCCATGCTTTGGCTCTCTTCTTTCATTATCAGCGCTACGCGGCTGAAGATGGCATCTTCGACAAACTCGATGAGACCTTCAAACATTTTGGCTTTACTAGGAAAGTGCCGATAAAGTGCTGCCTCTGATACGCCAACTTCTGCGGCTAGTTTGGCGGTGGTAATGCGGGCGCCGGGTTGGGTTTCTAGCATGGTGGCTAGGGCTTGCAAAATTTCATCGCGTCGTGATGGACGTTTGTTCATAGGGTGTAAATAACCTTATTTGCCGGTATGGCCTTCGTGGTGCTTAATCGAGTAGTTGGCTGACATTGGTGATGAGCGTACCCACACCCGTGTTAGTAAAGATTTCTAGTAGTACCGCATGAGGTACGCGGCCATCAATAATATGCGCGCTGGTAACGCCAGCGTTTACTGCTTCTAAGGCGCAGCCGATTTTGGGGAGCATGCCGCCGTAAATCGTACCGTCAGCAATTAAGGCGTCAACTTGTTCTGTGCTGAGGCCGGTAAGTACTTCACCAGATTTGTCCATTAGGCCAGCGATATTGGTCAGCAGCATGAGCTTTTCAGCTTTTAAGACTTCGGCTACTTTGCCGGCAACTAAGTCGGCGTTGATATTGTATGAGGAGCCATCCGGTCCTACGCCAATAGGGGCAATAACGGGGATGAAGTCGCTATTGGTTAGCATGTTTAATACTTCGGTGTTGATTTCTGCAACTTCGCCCACGTGGCCAATATCAATGATTTCAGTCTTGGCTAAATCTGGGGTGCGCTGAGTTACTTTGAGCTTTTTGGCGCGAATTAATTGGCCGTCTTTGCCCGTTAAGCCAATGGCTTTGCCGCCGTTGCGGTTTAAAAGTGACACAATTTCTTTGTTGACTGAGCCGCCCAATACCATTTCTACCACATCCATGGTGGCGGTGTCGGTCACTCTCATGCCGTCGACAAAATGGGATTCAATCGCCAGGCGTTTTAGTAAGTCGCCAATTTGTGGGCCGCCACCGTGAACGACGATAGGGTTCATACCGACGAGCTTCATCAAGACGATGTCGCGGGCAAATTGCTCTTTGAGCTTGTCGTCGATCATGGCGTTACCGCCAAATTTAACGACGATGGTTTTGCCGGTAAAGCGCTGAATATACGGTAGTGCTTCGGTAAGAACGCGGGCAATATCGCCTGCGGCGGAGCGACTCATGGACATAACAAGGTTCTCGAAAAGTCGGTGGTGTTAAAAAAAGACGCCTATTAAAGACTATCTGCCAGCGTGGGATCAATCCTTAGGAGCAAATCCTTAAACTCATTTTGTATTCGGGCCATAGATGCTTCGCTATCGGCCTCAAATCGCAGGGTGATTGCTGGGCCGGTGTTTGAGGCGCGAATAAGTCCCCAGCCGTGTCTAAATTCAGCCCTTAGGCCGTCGATGTCAATGAGGGCAGCATCACTGAAGTTTTGATGTTCAATGAAGGTTTCTATCAGGGCAAATTTACGATCATCGGCGACAGGAATGACGATTTCTGGGCTACTAATGAGTGTTTGCAGGCTGTTTAGGGCGTCATCCATGGTTGTGCCCGATAGCGTTAGTATCTCCAGCAGACGTGCAGCGGTGTACATTCCGTCATCAAAACCATACCAGCGTTCTTTGTAAAAAATATGCCCAGAAAACTCGCCACCCAGCAGCGCGCCGGTTTCTAGCATTTTCTGTTTCATATAAGAGTGGCCGCACTTCCAAATGGTAGGTCGGCCACCGGCGTCAACGATAAGCTCTGAGAGTAAGCGGCTACATTTGATGTCGAAAAGAATTTCGGCCCCGGGATTGCGCGAGACCATGTCGCGGGCGAGCACCATAAGCAGCTGATCTGCCGACGGGCACTGGCCTTGTGCGGTCACAATGGCAACCCGGTCACCGTCGCCGTCAAAGGCGATACCGAGGTCTGCATTGTGCTCGCTTACCGCCGTTTTAAGGGAGTCTAAGTTGCTGGCTACGGTGGGGTCGGGGGCGTGGTTGGGGAAGTTACCGTCTATTTCGCAGAATAGCGGTATTACCTCACAGCCCAGCTCTTCAAATAATATTGGCGCAATATTGGCAGTTGCGCCATTACCGGCGTCAATCACAACTTTGAGCGTTTGGGCGATGACCACATCACTGGTTACTCGGTCAATATAGCGCTGCTCAATACTGTCGTTAGTTAATGTGCCTTGACCGCTGTCAAAATGTTGGGCTTCAATGCGGCGGCGCAAGGATTGTATGTCGGCGGCGCTAAGGGATTTGAATTCTAGGCTAATTTTCATGCCATTGTAGTGGCTGGGGTTATGGCTGCCGGTAATCATAATGGCATTGCCAATGTTCAAGTCTTGGCAGGCGTAGTGAATCATTGGCGTGGCGATTAGGCCTAAGTCGGTCACGTCAATGCCAGTGCTGAGCAGGCCTTTGCTGAGGGCGTTGTGAATGCGAGGGCTGCTTAAACGGCCATCTCGACCTAGTAATAATTTGGTTTGGCCACGGCTTAATGCTTCGCTGCCCACTGCTCGGCCCACGGCAAAGCAGGTGTTGTCATCTAATTCAGTGTCGGCGATGCCGCGAATATCGTAGGCGCGGAAACAGTTTTTGGCGACGCTAGATGTTGGTGGTGGGCTTGTTTTGGCAGGTTTGCCACTACCTAATTCGGGGAGCGGTGGCGCGTCGTTTGGCGCTGGGAAATTGTCCCGATTGGAGCGACTTTTTTGTTGTGTGGCGGCTAATTTTTTGGCCAGTGCCTGTTCAAGGCTAGGTGGTTCTGGCGCGGCTTTTTTCTTTGCGGCTTTTGCTTTTTCAGTACTAGAGATGGCTGGGATTTGATAGCTACGCACAAAGAATATGGCGTGACTGGCGGCAATAAGGGCAAGGCAGAGCGCGCAGATTAGCCATAGTAGCGTGGTGTCTGAGCTTAGATTGAGTACAGTAATTTCTTGCGGGTAGACTTGCAGTGTCCAGCCAGGGACGGGCAGTGAGCGACGCTGCATTGCCTCGGGGTAGCTAATAGATGACGGTTTAATCACGCTGTCACGACGTGTTTTGTAGGTTTGAATGAGCTCATTGCTGACCGCATTTCCCGCTAGGCTGCTCAGCATTTTCTCAAAAAATTTGGCGTCAAACGTGACGTATATGGCGCCCTGATTACCCACAACGTGAACGAATGAGATTAACCACTGCTTGTTGTGTTTATAGGCTTCGATAATGAGAGATTGTTTGTCGATGCTTTTACGCAACATATCAATTTCAATATTATTGCGCAGGCGTTGGGTTTCGCTGCGTTCGTCAGCGATGCCCTGCGAGCCAAGATAAATAATTTTACTGTCTTGTGCCTCGGGAAACGCGCGCTGTAAGCTTTGTGCAAAAATACTGTCGTCGGCAATGCTGCCTTGCTTTAATGCGGCGATAAGTTCGGGGTTGCGTGTTTGCTCTGTTACGCGCTCGCCAAGTTGGGCGATGACGTCGCGCACAATACCGCGTTGGTGGTCAGCGATATTTGAGGTGACGGTATCTATACGCTGGTTAAGCGCGCGGGGTTCTTCAACAGATTGAATCCAATAAAACGCCCCACAGACTAAGCCGATGCAGAGTATTGCTGAAATGACGATGTCGCGCTGATTGGCAGAGAATCGAGGTGCGCGTTTAACATTGTTGCTGTCGGCAGCGGATGTCTTTTTTCTCATGTTGCTATTAATCTGACCCTTGGCGAAGTAGCGTCTACGTTTATGGTGAAGACCTTGATTACCTTATAATGGTAGTGCTTGCCTAGTCTGTCTAGCTTTTCGCAGCAAAGAATTTCTCTGCTATAAGGTTGATAAGTTGCGCTGCGAGCTGACTCTTACTCATTTGTGGAATAGTGTGTTGTCCCTCTTGCCAGATTGCCGTTACGGCATTTTCGCTAGAGTTGAAGCCGATATCGGTATTAGAAACGTCGTTGGCGATAATTAAATCGAGGTTTTTTCTTTCCAATTTGCCACGGGCGTAGCGTAGCAGGTCTTGTGTTTCGGCGGCGAAGCCAATGGTGATCGGGCGCTTGGCGTGGTTGGCGACGGTGCTGACAATGTCTGGATTGCGAACCAACTCAATATGCATGGTGTCATTGTCTTTTTTGATTTTTTGGTCTGCAGCTATGGCGGGGCGATAGTCTGCTACAGCGGCGCAGCCAATAAACAGTTGGCAATGATCAAGGGTCGAGGTGGCGGCCTCTAACATGTCTTGGGCGCTGGTCACATCAATGCGGGTGACTCGCTCGGGGCAGGCTAGGTTTGTAGGGCCACTAATCAGCGTTACGATAGCGCCGGCGTCGGCTGCCGCTGACGCGAGCGCATAACCCATTTTGCCAGAGCTGTGATTGCTGATGTAGCGCACCGGGTCAATGGCTTCACGAGTTGGGCCAGCGGTTATAGTGAGCTGTATGCCGTCTAAGCGTCGCGTTTTAAATACACTGGCAGCGTGTGCGGCCAGCTCTTCGGCCTCTAGCATTCTGCCAGGGCCAATGTCGCCACAGGCTTGTGCACCAGCCGCAGGGCCAAAGAGGGAAATATTGCGCTCGATTAATACCTTGGCATTCGCTTGCGTGGCAGGGTCGCGCCACATGCCGTGATTCATCGCAGGAGCAAGGGCAACGGGGGCAGAAGTGGCAAGGCATAGGGTGGTGAGTAAATCGTCTCCTCGGCCATTAGCTAGCCTAGCCATGAAGTCGGCGCTGGCTGGGGCAACAAAGATAAGATCTGCCCATCTCGCCAATTCAATATGTCCCATACCGGCTTCTGCTTCGGGGTCGAGCAGTGTGGTGTTTACCGGGTTGCCAGACAGCGCTTGTAATGTCAGGGGAGTAATAAACTCCATTGCCGCTGAGGTCATTACCACGCGTACATCCGCGCCGTGGTCTTTTAGGCGTCTGATAAGTTCGGCGCTTTTATAGGCCGCAATGCCGCCGGTGACGCCAAGAAGGATGTGCCGATTACTGAGTTGTTTCATATCGCTGTGTCGCAATTGCTTTGTATGGCGTTATTATGAAGCTTATCGGCGTTGCAAACTACCGTGTGAGTTTTATGCTGATTATCCATGTTCACCAAGGAGGGTGTAATGGCGATTACAGATTGGCCGAAAGATGAGCGGCCGCGAGAGAAGTTGCTGCAAAGAGGCGCTTCGGCACTGGCTGATGCAGAGTTGTTGGCGATCTTTTTACGTACCGGTGTTACTGGCAAGTCTGCTGTGGATTTGGCGCGAGAATTATTGCAAGAGCATGGCGGGCTAAGTGGTCTGATAGCGGCTAGCCGCACGCAGTTTTGTGCTTCACATGGCTTGGGTGACGCAAAGTTTGTGCAGCTACAGGCGGTGGTGGAAATGTCGCGTCGGTATTTGGCTGAGGAGCTTCAGCAGCGGCCGGTATTCAGTAGTGCAGCGGCAACACGGCAATTTTTGGCAGCGCAGTTGCGGCATGAGGTTCGGGAAGTGTTTGCGGTGATGTACCTCGACAACCAGCACCAGCTGCTTTGCTATGAACCCTTGTTTTACGGCACGATTGACGGCGCAGCGGTGTATCCGCGTGAGATTGCACGACGAGCACTAGAGTTACATGCCGCCGCACTGATCGTGGCGCATAATCACCCTTCAGGGGTTGCTGAGCCTAGTGATGCAGATATTCGTATTACGCGGCGTATCCGTGAAGCCTTGGGTTTGCTAGATATGCGACTGCTAGATCACTGCGTGGTGGCGGGTCCAGAGGTGATTTCGCTGGCCGAGCGAGGTTTGTTGTAAGTAAAATTTTACGGCAAAACTTGCTTGCTTCTTGTTCTTCTGGTATAAAGTCGCGCTCCATTTGGGCCGTGTCCGGGATGCCATAATTTCTCAGGGCACCCGAGTATTGTCAGAAACACGCGGCGGCCCGGTTTGAACCTGATTTTATAAACCTTTGTAGCGTTACTGCGATTAAGGTTGAAGAGGCGACTATCATGTCTAGAGTATGTCAAGTTACTGGCAAGCGTCCGGTAACAGGAAACAATGTTTCACACGCAAAAAACCGCACTCGTCGTCGTTTTTTGCCAAACCTGCACAGCCACCGTTTTTGGGTTGAAGCAGAAAAGCGTTTTGTTACTTTGCGTGTTTCTAGCAAAGGCATGCGTATCATTGATAAAAAAGGTATTGAGACTGTGTTAGCAGATCTTACTGCTCGCGGCGAAAAATACTAAGGAGACTAATCATGGCTAAGAAAGGCGCAAGCGATAAAATCCGTTTAGTTTCAAGCGCGGGTACAGGTCACTTCTACACGACCACTAAAAACAAGCGTAACACTCCGGATAAATTTGAGTTTTCAAAATATGATCCAGTGGTACGTAAGCATGTAATGTACAAAGAAGCGAAGATTAAGTAAGGCTTATAAGCACACTTGATTCACTGCTTTATAAAATACCGCGCTTGTCGCGGTTTTTTTGTGCCTGTTATTTGAAAAGTTTCTATTCTCATTGCCAGCGTGCTGAGCCCCGTCCTTCACTGTGCGTGTTAGGGGTTAAACCCTTAAGCCAAGCGACACTTGCTGCATTATTGCTTTAGCCGGCAATATTTCAACGCAGGTGGTTTCGCTGACTCTCCCGTCGTTTTACCTACGTTAATATTCTTTCTGCGGTAACGTTTGGCGATTGTTGCTGCCGAATACCCGTCGGGTGTGGCTGTGCTCGCTATATTCCGCCGTCTTTTTTTGCGCTGAGCAAGTTCAGCGGTGACAACCGCTCGCAAAATGGGTTTTACTCAATACGTTGCAATGTAATTAGCGTATTGATGCCCTGTGCCGCAGCGGATATGGATCTCAATGTGAATAACAGAATGCCGTGCTTTTGTTGGCTCTGGTCTCTGTGTCTATTAAAGGAGTAACTTAATGATACGTTTTACCTTAAATGACAAGGCCGTTGAGCTAGACGCCGATGGTGAGATGCCGTTGCTGTGGGCATTACGGGATATGCTGCAGATGACCGGTACTAAATTTGGCTGTGGTATGGCGCAGTGCGGTGCCTGTACTGTACATATGGATGGCGCAGCTATTCGAGCCTGTGTTATGCCGCTGTCGGCGATCGCCAATAAAAACATTACCACCATTGAAGGTTTATCGGTCGATGCCAGCCATCCGGTGCAGCAGGCGTGGGTTCAACACAATGTGCCCCAGTGTGGTTATTGTCAGTCTGGACAAATTATGAGCGCAGTGGCGTTGTTGCAGCAAGACCCTAATCCAAGTGACGAGGACATTGATAATGCCATGCAGGGTAATATTTGCCGCTGTGGTACTTATCCGCGGATAAAAGCCGCGATTAAGTCCGTCGCTTCTGGGCAAGTGATGCCAGCAAACTACGAACTCGTTAGCAATGCGGGAGAAGATGCATGAAAAGCGTTAATAACGTGCAGCAGCTTTCGCGTCGCGACTTTCTAAAATTTACCGGTATTGCGGGCAGCGGTTTAATTCTGGCAACCACTTTGCCATTGGGCAATGTGGCCTTTGCCAGTGAGGCTGAAGGGCAGCAGGCTTTTAATTTATTTGTCAGTATTGCGACCAACGGCCGCTGTTTTATTATTTGTCATCGCAGTGAAATGGGGCAGGGTATTCGTACTGGGATTCCACAAATTATTGCCGAAGAACTTTGTGCCGACTGGGCGAACGTCGAGGTAGTACAAGGTTTGGCTAACGAGCAATACGGCAGCCAAAATACCGATGGCTCGCGTTCGATCCGAAATAACTATCAACGACTGCGTGAAATGGGCGCGGCGGCGCGCACAATGCTGGAACAAGCGGCCGCCACTATCTGGAGCGTTGAGCTAAGCAGTGTGTATGCTGATCAGGGCTATGTGATTCATAATGCCAGCCAGAAAAAACTGGGCTTTGGTGAATTAGCCGAAGCGGCGGCAAAGCTGAGTGCACCTGACCCCAGTACATTGACCTTTAAAAATCCCAAGGACTTTACCTTCATTGGCCAGGCGATGGCGTCGGTCGATCTTGAGCAAATGGTCAATGGCGAAGCCGTTTTTGGCCAAGATGTTGTCATTCCCAATATGGTTTACGCGAGTATTGAGCGCAGTCCCGTGACCGGCGGCAAAGTATTGAGCTTTGACAAACAGGCCGCCTTAAAAATTGCCGGTGTGATTAAAGTTATTAAAATGCCAGAGCAAAGTTTACCTGCGTTATTCAAGCCCATTAATGGTGTGGCTGTTATCGCGAGTAATACTTGGGCCGCGCTGAAGGGCCGCAAGGCCCTAAATGTGCAGTGGGAATTGGGTCAGCATGCTAGTCATGATTCCGCCAGCTACCTCAATGAGCTGCGTGAACGGATCACTAGTCCAGGCAAAATAGAGCGCAGCAAGGGCGATGCCTACCAAGCGTTAGACAACGCCGCAGTTAAAATTGATGCCACTTACACTGTGCCCTATCTCGCTCATGCACCAATGGAGCCACCTGCAGCCACGGCGAGCTACAAAGAGGGTTTCTGTGAAGTTTGGACATCGGTGCAAACCCCGCAGCGGGCGCAAAAAGTGGTCGCAGAGGCGCTGGGGCTCAATACCGAGCAAGTTAAAATTAACGTGACCTTTTTGGGTGGCGGCTTTGGTCGTAAATCCAAACCTGATTTTGCTGTTGAGGCCGCTATCTTAGCTAAGGGCATGGCTAGACCGGTGAAAGTGACCTGGAGTCGGGAAGATGAAATTCGCCAGGGTTACTACCATGCAATTAGTGCGCAGTATTACAGTGCCGGCTTTGATCAAAATAAACAACTAACAAGCTGGGTACAGCGTACAGCCTTTCCCAGTATCAGCTGGACCTACACTGGGCAGACGGATGAGCCCCAAGCGGGTGAGCTGGGCCTCGGTTTTATCGATGTGCCACTGGCAGTAGAGAATCTAAGCTGCGAGACGCATAAAGCAAAGGCTCACGTTCGTATCGGTTGGCTGCGCTCGGTGTGTAATATTCAGCACGGTTTTGCTATTGGCTCGTTTGTTGATGAAGTGGCAGCCGCTAGCGGAAAATCAACCCATCAAACATGGCTGGATCTGTTGGGGAATGAGCGTTATAGCGATACCGAGAATCAAGGCTTTGAATTTTTGAACTACGGTGAATCTGTCGACGAGTTCCCGCTTGATGTTTCTCGACTCAAGCAGGTCCTAAATTTAGTGGTTGAAAAGTCTGGCGCCACATCACAAGCAAAGGGAAATGAAGCGTGGGGTATTAGCGTGCATCGCAGTTTTGTCGCTTATGTCGCGGTGGCTACCAAGGTCCGGGTGGTTGACAATAAGGTGACTGTTTTAGAAATGCACAATGTGATCGACGCTGGCCGTGTGATCAATCCAGACCGGGTTGCTGCGCAAATGGAGGGTGCGATGATATTTGGTTTGTCACTGGCGCTGATGGGCGAAATTGCCTTTAAATCAGGTGCCGTAGAGCAATCCAATTATCATGACTACCCGCTGCTCAAAATGCCGCAAAGCCCCTATATTAAAACCTATATTATTGAATCTACGGAACCGCCCGCCGGCGTTGGTGAACCCGGTGTTCCACCGGTGGCGGCGAGCTTGGCGAATGCGATATTCCACGCCACCGGCACGCGTATTAGGGACTTACCGATCAATAAACATTTTGGTGTTTAGAGCTCGATAGCTTTTGTTAAAACATTGTAGCTATAAAATATCGTATTATATTGCGATATTATTATTTGAGATGGTATGGGTTGATTATTTTTTAAATATTAAAAAATCCGTAAAATGTGCTGTGTATTTTTAAATGTTTAGGTGGTCTGTTTTGTTAAAGCTTGGCAATGACTTGATGTTTAAACACAGCTCTCTTAGTGCGGTATTAATTTTAGGCATAAAAAAACCGCGCACTGCGCGGTTTTTTTATGTCTCTTCTCTTAATTTGCAACAATGAGGTTGTCTTTAACCTCTTTGACATGATCAAAGCCTTTGGCGATCTCAATAGCGAGATCATGTGCGGTATCATTGTTAACGCTGCCTGTTAACACCACAGTGCCATTCTTGGTGTCCACGTCAATACTGGTGGCCTCAATACTGTCGTTTGCCGCATACTCAATATTAATGCCGGCGGTGGTGCTTAAGTCATACCAGGTTCGACTAAATTTTTTGCCGGTCGCCTCTACCTTGCTGACATGGCGTTCATCTACCGTAATCTGGTTGTCGACCGAATCAACGCCGTCGACGTTCTGTGCAATTTGCTCTGCGAGTTCTTTCTTAAGGTCGCTATTAACGGTGCCGCTTAGAATGACCTTGGCTTGGCTAACGTCGGTATTTATCGCGAAGTTGTTGAGTTCGCTGTTTAGCATAAGCGCTGTTTCAACCTTGCCGTCGAGCCAGGCGTCCTTAGTTTTTCCTTGCCAGTCAGAAGCGATGGCTGGGGCTGTGATAATAGATGAAAATATGACGACAGTTGCAAATGTTTTTTTGGTTTTCATATCGTTCTCCATGATATTAGTAGATAAAAAGCGTATCTAATTTATTTCAAGAAGTACTTTTTTTGAGATTATCTAATTGCTTTTCTGCTTCGTCTTTTGCTAAGCCGTAACGCTCTTGAATGACACCGATGAAGCGCTCATTGTTAGCGCGGGCGTAGTTGATGTCATCGTCAGTGAGATCGGCCCACTGTTCCTTAATTTTGCCTTTTAACTGCTTCCATTTTCCTTCGGTAATGTCATGGTTCATAAACACTCCATTTGATAATGAATCAATCTGTTCTCAACGATATTGCAAGAACATTGTCGCCTTGCTTTTGTAAGTCAGAGCAATGCGACACGTATCGCGGCGTAGTTGTTTTGATTCTTAATCAAAGCAACTTTTATAGCCGCGTTACTAGTTCTGACTTTGTAATAAAGAATAGTTCACATTAAATTTAAATTAATGGCGTGGAGCAGGTTTCACGATGATGATTTTTAAATAATTATTATTTTGGTAAATAAAAGTAAATTTTTAATTTATTACGTATATTTATATTTTTAAGTGCTCTGTTTGATTGAAGCGAAGTAGTGATTTTGTGTTTAAACACAGCTCGCTAAATGCGGTGTTGCTTTTGCTGTATTTTGGCCACTGGGTTGTATCATTGTGGAGGAGGTGGGCGAGGGCAATGCTGATGGCCACGCCGTGAGACACAATGACAACCGTGTCTTTGTGATGTTTTTCTCTTATCTCATCAATGGCCGCGAGCATACGGTCTTTAACTGCATTTTGTGACTCACCATTTGGGCTGCAAAAATCTGGCTGGTGAACTAGGTTGTGCAAGGTATTATTGCCAGTGCTGCTCAGCGATTCATAGGTCTCTCCCTCCCAGTCACCAAGGTCTAATTCCATTAAACGCGGATCTAAATTTAGCGGGATGTCAAAGCGCTGGCTGATAGCTTCAGCGGTGATACGGGCGCGTTGCAATGGGCTGCTATAGATGACGGTTGGTGTAATATATTGCTCAAAGTAAGCACCTAATTTCTGAGTTTGTTCATAACCTTCCGGTGTTAATTCGGTATCCGTTTGACCGTGCCAGACTTTATCAATATTGGCATAGGTTTGTCCGTGACGGACAAAGCAAAGGCGGTCGGAGTGAATTAAGCTCATAAGTGCATACCTGTTTTGGGGAGGCATGATTATATCGTGAATTACAGTTTTAGGTTCACCCCAAATTGCAGTTCCAATGCGTTTGCGTTCTCCCAATCTAGCGAGTCGGTGCGCAGCGCAAGGTGAAGATAGCGGCCACTGAGATTAATGCCCCAGGCACTGCTGCGGAAATCGTAATTGAGTTGCCACTTGGTATTATGCCACTGGCTTTGGTAGCCGAGTCGGGGAAAAACCTGGCGGTCGTAGGCAAATATTTCACTGTTTAGCGCTCGCCCTGGTGCAAGTTGAAAGCTGCCGCTTAAGGTGTAGCGGGCAGCTAATCGTTGGGTTTGGTCGCGGTATCGTTCAATTCCGCTTACCGTGGGTTTGGTGTCTATATTGCCGTTTGGGTCAAAGGCAATATTATTAGTATCAGCGATGGCTGTGGTATAGGTGAGGTCGCGGTATTGAATATAGGAGAGTATGTCCCTGCCGCTAAAACCCAGGGAAATCTTATCTAATTGCCAGCTTAGGTCGATGTCTAGGGACAGGCCGTGTCCATCGCTATCTTCCTCGGGTCGCTCCAGTAATGTATCGCGGCTATAGCCATAATTTAGATAGAGTTGAGCTTGATAGCTGTCATCTACAGTATTTAACTGGCCATTTAAATAACCGTCTGTCGTGTGGGTGGCCCGTAAATAATTTAAGCGAGTTTTTATATTGAGCTGGGTATTGAACTGATATTTATATGCAGCGCCCAAGCCCCACGCACGTAGGTGATTGGGTCGTAGATATATATCGTAATGGGTGTTTTTGGGAAGAGCTAAATCATTACGCAATAAATAGGCTATTTGCCCAGTGTCTTTATTGAATTTCAGGTAATAGTCATAGCGATAAAAAAAACTAAATTCGACATTGTCTTCTCGAAATCCAATCTCAAACTGATTATGGGTAAACGCGTAGCTTCCAGACTTGAGTGGCGCACCCTCAAGATCGTGAATCATTTGTTCAATAGGAGCGGCTTGGCTGTAACTCAGGCTGTTAATAAAAGAGTAGTATTCGGTTTCTGTTGTGGCAAAACTAAGGAGTGGGCAACAGCTTAAAAGCGTTGCAATGATAGCTCGCATAGATAATTCCAAAGCTATGTTAATGACAAGTATGGTAATAAAAAAGGGAGGCGACTGCCTCCCTTATGAGCCCATTTTATCCCTTACATCAAGGTTTCAAAGCTGCCATCTGAGTAGCGAACAATAGGCGTGCCTGAGTCGTCACTCACATCAGCAAATTGCTCGTCATCAATGGAGATCGTGCCACTCACGGAGGTTTCATCATCCACGTCGGTCTCGGTTAATACAAGAACAACATCGTTGTGGTTGCTTAATGAAACTGAGTTTCCACCTTCATATACCAAGTTTAGCTGATTACCACCGTAACTTAGATCAAGACTACCTTCGCCCGTCTCAAGGCCGGTACGACTTGCGCTAAAGTTAATATTAACGTCATCGGCGACACCACTAAGGTTTATGTCAAAGATGATGCTCAAGCTGGCCATTGCATAGTTTGAGGCGGTTTCTCCTGTTTCACAATCGTAGGAGTAAGTGAACCCATTTGTGGTGCTGTAACTGTCGTCATAATCGCAACTCTCGGTCGCATTTGTCAGGCTCGCGGCCAGTGTCGCATTGATGGTATTGCCATCAGTGTCACTAAAGTTGCCTGATAGCGTTAAGTCGAGACCGTCTAGTGACGTCGATTCGGTGTAGTTTTCAGAATCTGAGTAAATCTGTTCGCTATAGCTATTCTCGTATGTGCCGTTATCCGTAAAGTTAAATGAGTCAAATTCAATACTCATGGCGCCGCTAAATGTAACGGGATTGTCGCCGTCTAATTGTTCTAGGGTGACGCTGAGCTCCGCGCTGGCATTTTCGACAGTGGTGGTGGAGTCCCAGGCCTCGCTCTCGCTGGTTAGTGTTTCGTTTTCGGTGATTTCTTCGCTATAGCTGAATTCAGCGCTCAGTGATGAGCCATCGTCAATGGAGAGTTTGGCTGCACTGCTTGCCACGCTTCCTGAGAGTGTTAAGTCGATGTTGGCATTACCCGAGTCATCGTATGTGGTGCTGCCATCATTGTTAACGGTTTCGGTGCTATTTTCAGTGAATGTAGTTGCGTTAACCGCATTTAAAGCGAGTGTCACCGAGGTTTCGCTAACGCTCAAGGTTTGGTCTACCTCATAAGTTTCTGTATCACCGGATACACTGATGTCTACGGTGATGCCGTCTGTGCTTGATGAGCTGGGTTTGGTGCCCTCAGCGTCTTCGTATTCAGCAACGGCATTGGCGATTGCGTTTAAGGCAAGGCCCATCGCCTCGGCGACGATATCACCGTCTCCTGCCAAGACCTCTGCGGTAAGCTCAATTTGGTCAGCAAATGCCGCTTGATTGTCGGTGATAACACCGGCGTTGGCGAGGTCGCGTACTTGTTTTACAAAGGCTTTGGTGGCGAGTAGTCCTTCACTACCAACATCGTCTGGGATATCACCTTGGCTTGCTGTGGTATCACCATTTTGCTCAGCATCCGCTTCGGCGGCGGCAATATCCGTACTAGCAGCATTAAGCTCTTCGTCGTCATCGTTAACGCCATCAACGTCTTTTATATTGTCGAGGAGGGCAATCGCTTCTTCTAACATCTCTTCGATGGTGATCGAGGCAGATGCTGTGGTTTCCTTGTCTGCGATGCCACCGTTTACAAATTGATCACTTAGGCTTGCAACGGCATCCTCTAGTGACAGACTGTTGTCGCCACTGAGGGCGGCAGCAATGGCAGCGGCTGCTTTCAGGTTGTATTCAAGTGCCGCTTTGGTGGCGCCGTTAACGGCATCAGCATTGGTAATGTCGACAATGGGTTGATCAATTAGACCGCCGCTAATACCTAAGCGGTTTGCTACCTGGGCATTTGAGGCAAGCGCAGCATCAGAAGCGTTTGCGCCACTGATGACCTTTTGTAAGGTTAATTTTGAGGCAATATCGGTAAGTGGAGTAATGTTGACGGAAATGGTGTCGCTACCCGCGGCCGCAGGCAGTGTCGCTGCCATCGCAAAGTCTGACTCCAAAGGGTAAGTGTCACCGAAAACGATTGGCGTGCCACCTGTGTCAGTGCCACATTGCGCGATATCGCAACGCATGGTTGCGCCATCTTCTGCCGTAATTTCAATATAAAGCGCCGTACCGGCCACATAACTACTATTGAGTGACAGGCTGTATGTGCCGTCTTCAATGGTGAGAGCGGGTGAGGCTAACGGCGTTGTTCTGTCGATACTACCGTCAGCATCAATGGCGTAGGCGTTAACGGTACCGCCGATAATAATACCCTTGGAAGCTGTGCCGCCAACACTGCTGCTAGCGCTTGATGAGCCGCCACCTCCGCCGCCACCGCACGCGGTGAGGCTGGCCGCGACAGCTAAAGAAAGTAGGTATTTTTTAAATTTAGGTTTTTGACGCATGAAGAGCTCCTTGTACACCTATATCGTTAGCATAACTTTTTGCCTTCTTCCTTGAAGAGCAGAGGGCTCCGCCAAAAAGTACTAATACTTCTGCTATGTCGCAGTTATCTAACTAGGCATTTAATAATTTTTATAAGTTGCGGTGCTATGTCATCAGGAGGAACAAGAATGGGCTACTTTTAAAAACACATTTTTATTCGCGACGGTGATAACACCTTAGGCACTATTAAGGTTTAGCGCCTAAGGTGGGGCATATCAAGTTTTTTGAGTAAATGAATTGAATTAACTTTGAATGCAATATTGTTTAATTACGGCTTGAAGCACATCAACAGTCGGCTGTATTTGGTCTAGCGCCATAAACTCATCTGGCTGATGAGCTTGGTCTATCGAGCCTGGCCCCATGACAATAGTTTGCATTCCCAGTTGTTGAAAAAATGGGGCTTCGGTTGCAAAGCCAACGGTAGCTGCAACTTGTCCTGTGAGCTTTTCTACTAGGGCGACAAGTTCAGAATCGGCGGGTTCTTCGTAGGCGGCAAGTCCAGGCATTAAGGCGCGTAAACCAATGTTGATGGCGCGGCGTTCCGCCACGGGGGTAAGTACTTTTTGAATTAGTCCATCAAGCTCGTTGTTGTCCATGCCGGGGGTGGTGCGGATATCAAAGTGAAGCTCGCATTGGCCGCAGATGCGGTTGGGGTTGTCACCGCCGTGAATACAGCCAAAATTCATGGTTGGAGTTGGTACTGAAAATCCGGGGTGCTGGTATTTTTCTGCCAGTTCTTTTCGTAGTTGCATTAGGCCGCTCATGACCTCGTGCATGGCGTCCATGGCATTATTGCCTAGCAATGGGTTTGAGGAGTGCCCAGAGCGACCGGTTATTGTAATCCCCTTCATGACGATACCTTTGTGGGCGCGCATGGGGCTTAGGCCGGTAGGCTCACCGACAATCGCATAGCGGGCGCCAGATACATCTGACTGTACTAGCGAACGAGCGCCATCCATGCTGCTTTCTTCGTCTGCGGTTGCCAGTATGATTAATGGCGCGCTGAGCGGTTTATCTAAAAAGGGTTTCAGGGCATCAATCACAATGGCAAAGAAGCCTTTCATGTCGGTGCTGCCAAGGCCGTATAGCTTATTGTCGCGTTCAGTAAGGGTGAAAGGGTCACTATGCCAAAGTGATTCGTTGAATGGCACTGTGTCCGTATGGCCAGCTAGCACTAAGCCACCGTTGCCGCTGCCGAGGGTGGCGATTAAATTGGCTTTATCTTTTTGCCCTGAGATGGGTTGAATGCGTACTTTAAACCCCAGGGGTTCTAGCCAGGAGGCGAGCTGTTCGATAACGCGAATATTACCCATGTCACAGCTGGGCATGGTTGAGCTAACAGAGGGGATTTTGACCAATTCTGTCATCATCGACAGAATACTGGGAGTGCTTGCTGATTTTGCCACGAAGAGTCCGCGCTATTTTGCCAAGTAACGGACCATTGTAGCGAGTCGCGCAAACAAAAGCAGTGGCTTTGTTTGCGCGAGGGCTTTATTTGAGGATTAGCTAAAGGCTGCTTTTAAGATAAAGAAGAAGACAATAGCGAGTCCTGCGCCCGCCGGTAGAGTGATGATCCACGACATGAAGATATTGCGAATCACACTGAGGTTTAGTGCCGCAATTCCCCGTGCTAAACCAACCCCAAGAACGGCACCCACTAAGGTGTGAGTGGTTGAGATAGGTAGGCCTGTTGCAGAGGCGACAACCACGGTAGATGCGGCGCCTAACTCGGCGGCAAAACCACGGCTGGGGGTTAGTTCCGTGATTTTGGTGCCAACCGTTGCGATAACTTTAAATCCGTAAGTGGCTAAGCCAAAGACGATACCGCCAGCTCCCACTAATAAAACCCAAGCGGGTAGGGCAGATTTGGATGCGATCTCACCGCCAGATTGAATAACACTCACTACAGCGGCGACGGGCCCGATGGCATTGGCTACGTCATTGGAGCCGTGAGCAAAGGCCATGGCGCAGGCTGTGAAGACCATTAACACGGCAAACATGCGCTCAACGCCAGCAAAGCGTGAGCTTTCCTCGCCTTGCGATGTGTCTTTAATCCGGCGCAAGAACATTTGCCCGATGCCGGCGACGATAACGCCGACTACCGCTGAGTAGGCTAGGCATTCATTGAAATTCAAACCTAGACCAATATGTTTTAAGCCTTTGGTCATGGTGACCATGGAGATCATAAAGCCGACTAAAAACAGATAATAAGGGATGTATTTCTTGGCGGCCTCAAAGGGTTTGGGGGCGTTTAGGATGAGGCGTTGCGCACTAAGAAATAAACCGAAGGACATGGTGCCAGCCAATACCGGCGATACGACCCAGCTAGCAACAATTTGCCCCACCTTACCCCATTCGACGGCATCGGTGTCAATGCCAACAGCGGCAAAGCCGACCAGTGCGCCAACGATTGAGTGGGTGGTAGAGACCGGCCACCCCATAAGGCTGGCTACAAAGAGCCAAACCCCGGCGGCAAGAAGCGCAGACAGCATGCCAAAGACCAGTAGGTCGGGGCTGTCAGCTATAAATCCTGGGTCAATTATTCCTTTGCGTATCGTGTCGGTTACCTCGCCGCCGGCAAGGTAGGCACCGCAGAATTCGAAGACCATGGCGATTAATATCGCTTGCTTGATGGTCAGTGCTTTTGCACCAACGGAGGTTCCCATAGCATTGGCAACGTCATTGGCACCGACACCCCAAGCCATGAAAAAACCAAATAGGCAGGCGAGTATCAGCAATATTTGCCCGTGTTCAGCAATGAGTGACATGTTAAATCCTTATCGTAAATACCGTGCTTTACGTGTTAGCGGGCGATAACAATTTGCAGGCGTGAACCTACTTTTTGTGATTTGTCGGAAAGTTCGCCAATTAAGTTGATGGTTTGATATAGGAACATGACGTCTACTGGAGGAAGTTCTTTTTCGATGCGGTAGAGTGCAGCGCGAATATCTATTTGAAGTTTGTCGGCAGAGTGCTCAAGGCGGTCTAGCTCTTCAATTAAAGTTTCTACCAATTTGACTTCTCTGCCGCGAAATCCGGTTTCCAGCAGCTCATCAAGCTCATCAATGGCTTTTAATGCCTGAGCGGATGTGGCAATGGCTAGGTCAACATAGTCGACCATCATGCTTGCTAATTCCTTGGGTATTGTCATTTCCCGGCCTAGCATTAAACCGGCAATATCTTTGCTGCAGTTGGCAATTCGATCTTGCATGCTGACAAGGTCGAGTAAGTCTGAGCGGGGTACGGGGAGGAATAAGTTGTTTGGTAATTGCAGGCGTACTTGCTTTTTGAGTTTGTCAGCTTCGTTTTCTAAATCAACGATAACTTGCTGTGCTTCGCTGGCTTTGTTCCAGTCGCCGTTAAGAGCAGCTTGAATAAAGGGTTGAAGCGCGGCAGCACAGGCTTGGGCCTGTTTCATGTGTTCTTGGATCGGTTCAAAAGGGGATTTTCCGAACAGATTATTAAGTGAATTTAGAGGCACGGTGCGACTCCTGCTTGTCGTCGGTCGTAAAGAAGTGCGAATTATACGGTGGACGCTTACGGCTAACCAGTAAATAAAGGCAGCATGTATCATTGCATTTGCTTGTTAAGATTGTGTGACTTGCCATAATGGTGTGGAAAATCTTGATAGGGTTTACGTTTTTATGTCCGGCAAAATAGTCAAAACAGGCCCGTTAGATACGTCGTTTTTATTGAAAAAATTGGTAGATGACGGCGTGTTAGATTCCGCTGTGGCCAAGCGGATTCGGCCTAATCCGCCTTCTGTAGGCGATAAAACTCAACATGTTTTGAGCTACCTTGTGAGCGCCCAATTACCTGATGCGAGCCGCGCTGGGCGACTGCTCAATATGGATCGCTTATTAGAATGGTTGTCAGGCTATTGTGATCAGCTACCGCAGCGCATTGACCCATTAAAGATTGATGTGCCCGCTGTTACCGAGGTGATGTCCTTTGCCTTTGCTCAGCGCCATCGGATTTTGGCGGTAGAGGTGACACCACAAGAAGTGGTCATTGCCGGTGGCGAGCCTTTTATTTCTGCATGGGAAAACGATTTACAACAAGTGGTGCGCCGACCAATTCGGCGGGTACTTGCAGACCCAGAAGCGATAGATCGATTTACGGTCGAATTTTATAGCTTGGCAAAATCCGTGCGCGGGGCTAGTGGTAATAGCAAGCAAAGCGGCCATGTTAACGCCAACCTTGAGCAATTATTAGAAATTAGCAAACTCAAAGATGTCGACGCGAATGATGGCCATGTCGTCAATATAGTCGACTGGTTATTGCAGTATGCCTATGATCAGCGTGCGAGTGATATCCATATTGAGCCGCGTCGTGATCAAGGTAATGTCCGTTTCCGAATTGATGGCGTGTTATACAATGTATACGAATTACCTGCGTCGGTCCTCACGGCGGTGGTGAGCCGCTTGAAAATTCTTGGCCGCATGGATGTGGCAGAAAAACGTCGGCCACAGGATGGTCGATTAAAAACCAAAAATTCTGCTGGCGATGAAATTGAGCTGCGCCTGTCGACCTTGCCCACCGCGTTTGGTGAAAAAATGGTGATGCGCATTTTTGATCCAGAAGTGTTGCTGCGCAGCTTTGATGAGCTGGGTTTGCGGGGCGATGATCGTCAGCGCTGGAACAGTATGATTCAGGCGCCTCATGGCATTGTCTTGGTCACCGGCCCAACAGGTTCAGGAAAAACCACCACGCTGTACTCTAGTCTTAAACAGATTGCGACCAGCGAGGTGAATGTCTGCACGATTGAAGACCCCATTGAGATGGTCGAGGACGCCTTTAACCAAATGCAGGTGCAGCACAATATAAACCTTGATTTTGCCGGTGGGGTGCGCGCCTTACTTAGGCAAGACCCAGATATTATTATGATTGGCGAGATTCGCGATCTAGAAACGGCAGAGATGGCGATTCAAGCAGCACTGACCGGTCATTTAGTCATCTCTACGCTCCATACTAATGATGCCCCCTCGGCAGTAACCCGACTTTTGGAATTAGGGGTTCCCGCGTATTTGATTCGTGCGACAGTGCTGGGCGTCATGGCACAGCGTTTGGTTAGAAGTTTGTGTCCGCATTGTAAAGAGCCCGTTGCCTTGGACGAGGCGGCATGGGCTACCTTGATAGCACCATGGAAAGTTAACCCTCCGGCGGAAACCTATCATGCTCCCGGTTGTTTAGAATGTCGAAATACCGGGTTTTATGGTCGTCAGGGCATATACGAAATATTGTCGGTTGAGGGGCAGATTCAGGCAGCTATTGGCGATGATGTTGAGCTTGAAAATTTGCGCAGAATGGCCATGAAAAAGGGCATGCGCACGCTCAGGTTGAGCGGTGCCCAAAAAGTAGCGAGGGGCGAAACCACCATTGCTGAGGTTTTACGGGTTGCGCCTCCAGTACAGATGAGTTGAATGAACAATAATAAACGCTAAGGGTTTGCGGAAATGACACTGCCAAGTGGGTATCAACGGTTAGAAATCTCGACAGAAGAATTGCCAGCAGTATTGGCCGAAGAAGTCGAGCTGCATTGGCTGAATCTGTTCGAGCGCTGTGAACCGGCGCAGCGAGCGTGGTACCAGACGTTTTCAGCGTCAGATTGCCGGCAGCAATTGTTAACGGCTTTTGCGTGCAGTCCGGCCCTGGCAGAGCTGTGTGCACGACATCCAGCATGGCTGCCAGAATTAATACTAAGTAAGGAGATTGAAACAGCGTTGCCAGAGAGTGCGTGGCGTGATGCGCTGCGTCGCTTATGTGCGGAGTGCGATAATGCTGATGCACTTGCCAAATGTCTTCGAGACTTTCGAAATCGGCATTGGTTGCGCATTGTGTGGCGGGATGTAAACCGCTTAGCGACACTGGAAGACACCCTAAGGGATTTGTCTGCGCTTGCCGATGCTTGTGTTGATGAGGCATTAACCGTATTGCATCAGCAGCTGGTAGCCGAGCGCGGCGAGCCACAAGCTGCCGATGGCACACCACAGCAGTTGGTGGTTATTGCAATGGGTAAATTGGGCGCAGGGGAATTAAATCTGTCCTCTGATATAGACCTTATTTTTGCTTACCCTCATGCCGGTAGTACTGTTGGCGCTAGCCGCAGCGATGATAACCAAGCGTTTTTTATTCGCCTTGGTCAGCGCCTAATAAAAGCGCTGGATACCCGAACGCCCGATGGTTTTGTGTTTAGAGTGGATATGCGTCTGCGTCCCTATGGGCAAAGTGGCCCGCTGGTAATTAGTTTTGATGCGCTTGAAGAGTATTATCAAAATCAAGGTCGTGACTGGGAGCGCTATGCCTTAATTAAAGCGCGATGTATTGCTGGGGATCGCGATGAGGGTGAGCGTTTACTTACTCAGTTGCGGCCCTTCGTTTACCGCCGTTATTTGGATTTCTCAGCCATCGAATCGCTGCGAGATATGAAGTCGATGATTCAGCGTGAGGTTGTCAGGCGTCAGCTCCAAGATAATATTAAACTCGGTTCTGGTGGCATTCGTGAGATTGAGTTTATTGCCCAGTGTTTTCAATTGATTCGTGGTGGTCAGGAGCAGGCATTACAAGCACTTCAGTTGCAAGTCATCCTTCCAGAGCTGGCCAATATGGCTTACCTTCCGTCGCAGGTTGTAGACGAATTGCAGCAGGCATATCGCTTCTTACGCAATACTGAGCACGCGATTCAAGCGTGGCGAGACGAGCAAACTCAGCAGCTGCCGGATTCTGGTGTCGCGCTAACAGCCCTGAGTGTGGCGATGGGGTTTGGTGATGATATTGAGGCATTCCAACAATGTTTGGCCCAGCATCGAGAGCGCGTTGCAACTCATTTTGCGAATGTGATTGCACCGCCGGAAGTGGAACCTAGCGTTCAGCATCTAAGTAATAATCGCTGGCGAGCCATGCTCGATGATCTAGATCAAGACAAAGTGCGTGACACCTTGGTCGAGGCGGGGTTTGGTGACGACGCCACAGAGGCGGCCCGCTTGCTGGTTGCCTTGCTAGGCGGTGCTAGCGTGCTGCGAATGCAGAATCGTGGTCGTGATCGCTTATATGACTTTCTACCGCTGATCTTAGAAGATTTGTGTGAGGCCGATTCACCTGCGGCCACCTTGCTGCGAGTGATTCCGCTCATCGAAGCCGTACTCCGTCGAACTGCTTATTTAGTGTTGCTTATAGAAAACCCCGGCGCGCGTGGGCGCTTGGTCAAGCTCTGTGATGCCAGTCCTTGGATTGCTCGGCAACTGTCCGCGCAGCCGGTATTGTTGGATGAATTATTGGATGCCGATAGTTTATACACCGTGCCGGAAAAAGCGGGTTTGGTCAGTGAGCTTCGGCAGCGTCTGCTGCGCATTGAAAAGGATGATTTAGAAGCACAGATGGAAGCCTTGCGACATTTTCGTTTGGCTCATGTTTTGAAAGTTGCGGCGTCAGAGGTCACAGGTAGCTTACCGTTAATGAAGGTGAGTGATTATTTGACTTATATTGCGGAAGTAGTACTTGATGCTGTATTGGATATTGCTTGGCAAAACTTAGTTGATAAGCATGGCAGCCCGGTGCCGCTGGGGGATGATCAGCGGCATTTTCTTATATTGGGTTACGGTAAGTTGGGTGGCCTAGAGCTGGGTTATAGCTCAGATCTTGACCTCGTGTTTTTGCATGACTTGCCTTCTGATTGTGTCAGTGATGGCGACCGGCCTTTGGATGCGGGCTCGTTTTTTACGCGATTAGGTCAGCGCATTATTCATATTCTTACCGCGACGACTCGGTTGGGGGCTTTGTACGAGGTCGATATGCGTTTGCGACCCTCCGGTAATTCTGGCTTGTTGGTGTCCTCCTTCACGGCATTTAGTGACTACCAGCACAGCCAGGCATGGACATGGGAACACCAGGCCTTGGTAAGAGTGCGAGCGGTGGCGGGGGACGAAATACTAGCTCAAAAATTCAATACGCTGCGGGCCGAAATTCTTGCTAAATCGCGCGACATTTTGGTGCTTAGGGACGAAGTCGTCGGAATGCGACAGAAAATGCGTGACCACCTGCTGTCTGCGAGTGATAAAAATGCAGAATTTGACCTTAAACAAGGTACAGGAGGTATCGTTGATATTGAATTTATGGTGCAATATGCCGTTTTAGCATGGTCACAACAACACCCACCGCTTACTCATTACACTGATAACATTCGCATACTGGAATCCTTGGCTGAACAAGGGCTGGTTTCAGCAGCGGATACCCGGATACTGATTGACGCTTACAAGGCGTTCCGCAGTCAGGCGCATCGCCTCAGCTTACAAGAGCAAAAAGGGTTGATAGCCGATACGGCACTGGGTACAGAGCGGGAAATTGTCAGCCGTTTCTGGCAGCAACTGATGTTGTCTCCATAATAGTAATTGCCTGTATTTGTTGAGGAGTAAGACGCGATGTCTATGGCTGATCGTGATGGCCTGATTTGGTTTGATGGTGAAATGGTTCCTTGGCGTGATGCGCGGGTTCATGTTTTAACGCACACGCTGCATTACGGAATGGGTGTGTTTGAGGGCGTGCGAGCGTATCAAACAAAAGATCAAGGTACCTGCATATTTCGTATGCAAGAACATACTGACCGTTTATTCCGCTCTGCACATATTATGCGTATGGACATGAACGTGACGAAAGAGCAGGTCAATGAGGCGCAACGTGCGGTTGTTCGTGAAAATGGCTTAGAGGAAGCGTATTTGCGCCCCATGTGCTTTTACGGCTCAGAAGGCATGGGTTTACGTGCTGACAACCTTAAAATGCACACCATTGTTGCAGCATGGGACTGGCCTAGTTATATGAGCCCTGAGGCTCGTGATATGGGCATAAAAGTACGTTGCTCATCTTACACGCGCCACCACGTAAATATTTCTATGTGTAAGGCCAAAGCAAACGGCCACTACATCAATTCGATGTTAGCGTTGCGTGAAGCCTTAGATAGCGGCTGTGAAGAAGCGTTATTGCTAGACAATGAAGGTTATGTTGCAGAAGGCAGCGGCGAGAATATCTTTATTGTTCGCAACGGAAAATTGTTTACCCCTGAGTTAACGAGCTGCTTGGATGGTATTACGCGCAATACTATTTTCGAATTTGCCAATGAACTGGGCTTAGAGGTTGAGGAAAAACGTATCACTCGTGATGAAGTATACGTGGCCGATGAGGCTTTCTTTACCGGCACAGCGGCAGAGGTCTTGCCAATTCGTGAGCTTGATGGGCGTGTTATTGGTTCGGGTTCCCGCGGTCCGGTGACTAATTTGCTGCAAAATATGTATTTTGATCAAGTTAAAGGGCGCCGTGAAGAGTTTCCTGAATGGCTGACAGCCGTACGCTAATTAGCCCCTTCATTACTTGTTGCCGCAGCTTTGCTGCGGCAGCTACTGCTTGTCTTCTTTTAGTTTGTATCTGCATTCACCGCGAATAAGTACTTCGTTTAGTACGGCGTAGTTATCCATGATTACATAGCCTGCGGGACAGTATTCTTTAAGCTTAGGGTTTTGCTCTAAATCGCGAAGTGCTTGCTGTATTAGTGATTCATTGTCTTTACTGGGCTTATCTGCGCCGTTGCCACGTCGATTCCTATTCGTTATTGCGCGTGTTTTTTCGCGAAATAAAGGTTGGCTATAAGTGAAGAGTCGAATATCGCCGGTTTTTATTGAGGAGGTAAATTTTCCTGCAGGTTTTGGCCTTTCAGGGTTGTTGCTGCAGCTTGTAAGCCCTAAAAAAACGACGAATATAAAAATATAGGGGTAAGAATTTAAGCGTCGCTGCATTATGAAAATATTCTCTATGGCGAATTTTGAGCAGTTTTGAGTTTAACATGACAAAGTCTTAATGCTAGATGATTGGCTCGTTAATCATCGTTGCTAGATTTATATCCACCTCGTGGTTAGAATCCTGTTACTACACGAACGGCATTCACCCTATTTAGTATCTTGCAGCACTAAATGTGACTCTCGATATGACCTCTGTAGCCATAAAAGGGTTCCGCATTTATAGCGCGGTGCACAGAGTTTTGAAATAGCCAGAATCCGAATAACCGTAATCACAATAATAGCGACATCGTTTTTATGCCGTCAGATTCAGCCATTGCAACCCAGTCTTCTATTCAGCCAGTCAAAGCTGATGTTACCCCTCTGAAAGAGGCGCGGCCAAGGCGGGCCCTAAAAGTATGCTTACTTGGCTATCGGAGTGCGCCTTACGGCGGTGGCCAGGGCATTTATCTTAAGTACCTAAGCAAGGCACTGGTGGACGCGGGGCATCAGGTTGACGTGATTTCAGGTCAGCCCTATCCGCACTTAGATTCGCGTGTGAACCTAATCAAAATGCCGGGGATGAATTTGTTTGAAACGGGCTTGGGCTCAATTCGTCCTCATCATCTTACGTCGTTAACGAATATTTACGAATGGATGGGCAAGCTCACAGGTGCATTCTCTGAGCCCTATTGCTTTGGTCGCCGGGTGCTGAAATATTTAAAAGAGCATGGCCGTCACTACGATATTATCCACGATAACCAGTGTTTAAGTTATGGCATGCTGGCTTTGCAAAAGCAGGGCTTTCCACTGATTACAACCATACATCATCCTATCACCAGTGATTTGAATATCGCCTTGAAGGCAGCTAATTCATGGACTGAGCGCGTACTAATTCGCCGCTGGCACAGTTTTTTGATTATGCAGCGTAAGGTGGCTCGTGAGCTGCATCATGTGGTGACAGTATCAGAGCGCTCCCGTATGGATATTGCTGCTGCATTTGATATGCAGCCTGCGGGAATTAGCTTGGTTCACTGCGGCATTGATACCGAAGAATTTAAGCCGCTCGATCATATTGTTAAGAACCCCAATCGAGTGATGGCGACGGTGTCGTCAGATCAGCCCCTTAAAGGGATGCGCTATTTGCTAGAAGCGGTGGCTGCCGTCGTACCAAAATACCCAGACCTTGAGCTGCTTTTAGTGGGAACACCAAGAGAAGACGGTGAAAGTGGCCAATTGATCCGCAAGCTGGGTATTTCAAAGCATATTCGGGCTGTTAGCGGTATTAGCACTGAAGACCTTGTGAAATATTATAACGAGGCCTCTGTGGTTGTGGTGCCCTCGGTATACGAAGGATTTGGTTTGCCAGCTGGAGAGGCAATGGCCTGTGGTACGGCGTTGATTTCTACCGACGGCGGTGCGCTACCCGAAGTCGTGGGTGATGCGGCGATACAAGTCCCAGTCCGCAATAGTGCCGCTATAGCTGAGGTTTTAGAAACCCTATTGGCATCACCGGCATGGCGGGATGAGTTGGCTGTAGCTGGCCGAGCAAGAATTGAAGAATTGTTTTGCTGGACACGCGCAGCTCAGCAAATGACGAACTACTACTGGCAGGTGATACAACGTGAAAACGGTTGATTTTCGTCATTTTAAACTTAATTCAGGCGATAAAATTTTAGATTTGGGTTGTGGTGAAGGTCGGCATGTTATTTCGGCCTATGTCGAGGCAGATGTCACCGCTATTGGTGTTGATTTGTGTTTGCGTGATTTGCAAACCGCGCAGAGTCGATTCACTGATTTCTGTGTGAATGATCAAGCTGATAGAGCTTTTGGTTTGGCTAATGGTGACGCCATGCAATTGCCGTTTGCGGATAATACCTTCGATAAGATTATTTGCTCAGAGGTCTTAGAGCATATTCCCGATTATCATGCGGTTCTGGTAGAGATCGAGCGGGTGCTTAAACCCGGTGGCTTATTCTGTGCCAGCGTGCCCAGAGCGTGGCCAGAAAAAATATGTTGGGCGCTCAGTGAGGCTTATCACAAAGTAGAGGGTGGCCATTTACGTATTTTTAAAGCCAGCGACCTGCGTAAACAAATACAGAGCTTGGGTTTTCGGTTTTACCGTCGACATTGGGCACATGCCTTGCATTCGCCATACTGGTGGCTGAAATGCGCGTTTTGGAACAACCAAGACGCTAATCCCATCATTAAGCAGTACCACCGATTTCTAGTGTGGGACTTGATGGACAAGCCACGGTTTACACGAACCTTAGAAGCTGGGTTAAACCCAGTATTAGGTAAGTCAGTCGTAATGTATTTTGAAAAGGCCAAAGTGCTATGAGTGGACTGTTTTTGAGCAAAGGCCTATTCCCAGAGGAGTTTTTTAGGCCGACGGTAGAGTTTTTGCTACGGGCTCAGCAGGCAGACGGCAGCATTCCTTGGTTTGATGGCGGCCATTGCGACCCTTGGGATCATGTTGAGTCGGCAATGGGGCTTAGTATTGGCGGAGAATACACGGCAGCAGAAAACGCTTACCGCTGGTTAAAGAATTCTCAACTTGACGATGGCAGTTGGTGGGCAGCGTATCGGGCTGGTGAAGTTGAGAACCAAGAGCGTCGTGAAACCAATTTTGTTGCGTATATTGCTACTGGTATTTGGCATCATTATTTAATCAGCAAAAACACGACGTTTTTACGTGAGATGTGGCCCTGTGTTCAAGGAGCGATTGGCTTTGTGCTCCAGCAGCAATCCTCCCATGGCGAAATAAATTGGGCGGTGAATGCTAAGGGCGAATCGATGGTTGATGCGCTTGTTACCGGTTGCTCATCTATTTATAAAAGCCTTGAATGCGCGGTGAATATTTCGGTTGTTATCGGCGACCCACGCGCAGATTGGCGAGATGCCAGAGTTGCATTGGGCAATGCTCTCCGTAACAAGCCAGAGCGTTTTGATCGCACTTGGGAAAGCAAATCTCGCTACTCCATGGACTGGTTTTACCCCGTGCTTACAGGCGCCGTGCCTGCGGCTAAAGCCGGTGCGCATTTGCAACATCGCTGGGACGAATTTGTAGAGCAGGGTATGGGTTGCCGCTGTGTATCAGACGAGCCTTGGGTGACTGTAGCCGAGTCCTGTGAATTAACTATGGCCCTGCTGGCTGCTGGCGATCACGCCCGTGCAGTGATGGTGTATAGCTGGTTACATCAGTGGCGCGACAGTCGCGGTGAATACTGGACTGGCTATCAATTTGTTGAAGACCTTTTGTGGCCAGACGAGCGGCCAACATGGACCGCGGCGGCTATTCTGCTTGCAGCAGATGCGCTCACCGAGCACACTGCCGCTCATCATTTATTTAATCAAGTTCGTCTTTTAGATGTGAGCGCGGCAAGTCGTCAACAACAAGCTGGTCGAGTACGGTCTTGGTGATTTTCTCAGTACGTCAAAAATAAGTGCCTGAGTGACGCTAGCTGGAAAGTACTTAGAAAATGGATTGTAGTTTGAGGTATAGGGATATCCGCAAGTCAATATGCGCCTGCATGCCTATTCTGCTTATACACTTTAGCGGTGTTATCTGAAAACAGATTGCCAATGCTCTACGACGAACATTATAGTTGCGGCAAAATATTACGGTAAGCTCCCTAGGCTGGCTTTCCACTTGCCCCGCCTCCCCGTAGTATCAACAAAGATTGTATTCAACGAAGGTCTGACTTTATTCATGAAGTATTTGATTACTGGCAACGCGGGCTTTATTGGTTTTCATGTTGCAAAAACACTGCTCGCGCGGGGTGATTCGGTTGTTGGCATAGATAACGTCAATGACTACTACGACACCAGCTTGAAGGAAGCGCGTCTACGTGAACTGGAAAAGGTTGCACAGCAGGGCTTCGAAGAGGGAGCAAAACCCGAATACGAATTTATACGGGCTAGTATTGCCGATAAACCGGCCTTGGATGCCTGTTTTGGGCGCCACCAGTTTGATCGAGTGATAAACCTTGCGGCTCAGGCCGGGGTGCGCTATTCCATTGAGCATCCAGAAGCCTATGTCGAAAGTAATCTGATCGGTTTCGCTAACTTGCTAGAAGCCTGTCGCAATGCCAAAACACCACACCTTACCTATGCCAGTACAAGTAGCGTATACGGCGGCAATACCACCATGCCATTCAGTGAAGATCACAGTGCAGATCACCCTTTGCAGTTCTATGCGGCCACTAAGCGTGCCAACGAATTGATGGCGCATAGCTACAGTCATCTGTTCAAGTTGCCCACCACGGGCCTTCGCTTTTTTACGGTGTACGGCCCTTGGGGTCGCCCGGATATGGCACTGTTCAAGTTCACTAGTTTGATCTTGCAGGGTAAGCCAATCCCCGTATTCAATCACGGGCATCACAGCCGTGATTTCACGTATATAGATGACATTGTTGAGGGTGTGATTAAATCTAGCGATCAAGTCGCAGATGCCGACCCCAATTGGTCGCCGGCTGCCCCCAACCCTGCCACTAGCAATGCGCCTTATCGTATTTTCAATATTGGCAATGGTAATCCCGCGCAGTTGTCAGAATATATTGATGCCTTGGAGGAGGCGCTGGGCAAGAAAGCTCAGCGCGAGATGCTACCCATGCAAGCGGGTGACATTCCTGATACCCACGCAGACACCCACAAGCTACAACAGGCGACGGGCTACAAGCCTGATACCAGTGTGCGTGAAGGCGTACAGAAATTTGTGGCGTGGTACCGAGATTACTATTCCGTTTAATCGCTATTGATGGCGCGCTGGTAAGCCGATGTAAGCGCTTGCCAGTTGTCTTCCGAAAAGCAGAAAGCGGGGTGGCGCCCTTGGAGTTTATTTAGCGAACGGTGCAGGCGGGCCACATTGGATTCTGCATCTTTGCGGGAAAGGGGGGTGCGAACTTCTCCTTTGTCAAAGTCGACCAGATAAAATTTTTCCTTGTCGGCCAGCAAAATATTGCTGGTATTTAGGTCGGCATGAAACACGTTCAATGTGTGGAAGCGCGCGATTAATGTTCCTAGTTTTCCCCAGAGCTCGTTGCTGAGCGGCTGTTCACAAAGTATTTCGGTGAGATTTTTTGAGCCCGGCACCCGTTCGGTGATGACCGCACCGCGATAGGCTATTGGAGTTATGCCGGTGCAGCACGCTGCCACGGGTCGAGGTACCGGCAGTCCTAGCTTGTGGGTGGCATCTAACATATGGAATTCTCGCCATACGCGAGTGTTTTTAAGGCGACAGTAGCGGTAAGTTTTTGCAATCCAACGTCCGATGAGACCGCCGCGATGATATTGCTTGAAAACTAGCTCCAGCCCGCCGTATTGGAACATCACAGCCGTACCCCGTTCTAGTTTCTGGCCGCCACTATTCGCATGAAGCCACTCGAGTTGAAATAGCTTTCCGCAGTTGGCATCCACTAGCTCATCATCGTAGATGACCGTAGCTAGCCCGCTTTTGAATAACCTATGCACCACGTGCCGTCCTTTAATTCTACTGGGTGTGCGCTTATTGTTATCTGCGGCGCCCCCGTTCCATGAAAGTTGTTGGTATTCTATCGTTAATCGTGTCTTCGTCCCAGCCCAGAAGTGAGCGAATGGGATAATCTTCGGGTATAATCTTTGGCAAGCGAAAAAGGGTCGGCTACCCTTATTTCAGGCTCATCAGGTTCCGCTAGCCACTAATTATCATGCATGGGGACCAACTGAGTTGGCTGACTATGCTTGCCTTGCCACCCACCGTATACAAGATAACGCCATGCCGAATACTCTCAATCCCGATTCAAAGAAACATTGGTCGGATTTTATCGTTAGTCGATTTCTGCGCCTCGCCGCCAGCGGCTTAGTGCCTGCCTCCCTATTCCAAAAGCCGCTGCCAAGTAAAACTCAGCGCGCAGCGCGCAGCGGCAATTTGAATATTGAAATTGTCAGCCACTGCTGGCAATACTCGCACTTTCTAAGTTATCAGTTGAGTTCTTTAGTTCTCTTCCCGCCGACTAAAGCCACGGTAACGATGACGGTGTATTACAACAGTGAAGACAGTCGGACAGCGGCCGTTCTCGAATTTTTTGCAAAACAGCAGGTACCGGGTGTGACTTGGCACTGGTGCGAACTGCCGAAAGAATCCTTGTTTCGCCGTGCTATTGGCCGGAATCAAGCGGCTTTAGCTACCAAGGCAGACTGGATTTGGTTTACCGATTGCGACTTGATGTTTCGTCAGCACTGTTTAGACCAATTGGCAGAATCGCTGCAAAGTCGCAACGACTGCCTAGTTTTTCCTCTGCGTGAGCGCATCACTTCGCTGCTGGAAGACGACGACCCAATGTTGAATCTCGATCCTAAGGATTTGCAGGTCATTGATATCGATGATTCCCTATTTATCGAACAAACCCGTGACCGCGCTACTGGCCCACTTCAGATTGCCCACGGCGATACCAGTCGCGCAGGAGGCTATTGCAATAGTTTAACTTACTATCAGAAGCCCGCCGCGAGTTGGTGTAAAGCCCATGAAGATCGCGCCTTCCGCTGGTTGTTAGGTACCCAGGGCGAGCCATTAGATATTCCCGGGGTATATCGAATTCGCCATGTCAGCAAAGGCCGCTATACAGGCAGCAAGCTAAACACACAGTTACGCAGCGGTGTTCGCAAGGCCACAGATAGGCATTAACACTCGCTCGAGTTTGTTACTTAGTACTAGCTAGGTGGTTTCATTTATAAAATGGGCTAAATGCATTGCGCATTTGGCCCTTTTTGTGTGGTGTAGAAAAAGAGGGCCTTTGTTGGGGTCTATTGCAGTCTGGCTCACCGATGCCAATAGACCTTAGGAGATATTGCTTGGCACCAGCGCTTCAATTTCATCCACTGTGCGCGCTAGGGCGCCATTGTTTCGTGACACCACTTTCTGCGCTCTGTCTCCAATGGCGATACGCTCATCTTTGTCTTTGAGCCAAGCAGCTACTTTATTGGCAATCTGTTGAGCGGATTCTGCGACGACTAGGCCGCCGGATTCTTGAATCAAACTGGATACTGTACTGAAATTATGTAGGTGCGGCCCGCTGACTGTAGGTACTCCCCAGGCGGCAGGTTCGATCATATTGTGCCCACCGATGGGTACCAAACTCCCCCCCATAAAGGCGACATCGCAAGCGCCGTAAAAATACAGCAGTTCACCCATGGTATCGCCTAGCAACACCTGAATGTTGGCATCGGGAGCAATGCCCTCGCTGCGGCGCACGGTATTCAGGCCTCGCTGACGGCATAGTCGAGCCACATTGTCAGAGCGCACCGGATGCCTTGGAACCAAGACTAATAGTAAATCGGGGAAGCTTTTGCGCAGAATGTCATAGGCATCTAAGACCTGCTCTTCCTCTCCTTCGTGGGTACTTGCCGCTAGCCATACTTGCCGCTTAGTTTGGTTACGCCATTGGCTGGCAATTGTTTGCGCTTCATTGATTACATTGGTGTCGAGATGTAGGTCGAACTTTATATTGCCCACGGTATTAATCCGTGCTGCAGGCACGCCAAGAGTGACAAAGCGCTCTGTATCTGCGGGGTACTGGGTGAGTACTCGACTGAAGTGGCGCAACATATTGCGGCTCAGGGCGGAAAAACGGGCATAGCCCTTGGCGGATTTGGCACTTAGGCGGCCATTTACAAGAACGGTAGGTATATTGTGTTTATAACAAGTTGCCAGCAGGTTCGGCCATAGCTCGGTTTCTATAATCAACAAAATATTCGGTTGTAAGGTGTTAATAAACGGGCGCAGAAATTCGGGTAAATCGAAGGGTATGTAGTAGTGGAGTAAGCGTTCGTTTAGAACGGGCTCTAGGGCTTCACGTACCCGCTGAGACCCAGTTGGGGTTGTGGTTGTCACCAACCATTGCCAATGCGGATGGCGTTCGGATAGGGCTTTTATCAATGGAATGGTGGCCAGGGTTTCACCAACCGATGCCGAGTGTATCCAGACTAGCGGCGCGGGGCTATTGTCAGGTGCGTTAGTGATATTTTCGCGGGAGTCCACTAGGCCAAAGCGCTCACGCCAGCGACTACGATACGTGGAATCAGTTCGTCCGCGCCGCCATAGATGCAAAAGCATCAGTGGCAAGGCTAGACGAAAACACCAAGTGTACAAAATGTGCATTAATTCAATACCAGCTTGGGGGTTTGTTGACGATTCGCTTTCACCCCTAATATCCGATTATGATCGGAGAGATCCTTTAAAAGCCTTATCAAAATGATAGGTGGCGTCAAAGATAACAGTTTTTTCAAGTCGCCAATTCTAACAGGAGGTAGCAAATATAAATATGCTATCTGTCTCGATCCAGAAAAAAGCTGACTTTGCATTAATGCCGATTTATGCAAAAACCACTGTCGATCAGAGAATGATAAGTCCAGGGGGATAAAGCGTTTTGAGTAGAAATTAATTGCTGATTCTGGCTAAATGCAGCGGTGATAAATTGACTCGGTGATGTTCTCGGAGAGATACCAACGTCTCAACAATAGCCAATACTAGTACTCATTATGAAATTTTCTCGTTCTGTTAAACCATCGCGCCAACTGCCAATTACTGTAAAGCGATATAATACTTTAGTGATTGATACCCATGCCAAAAAAGCTTGGCTTGATGGCAAAAAACAACCGCTAAATCTCGGCCGCTGGATGTTTTATTTACCGCGCGAGCAACTTAAGTGTTTTCACGCGACCGAGGGTATGACTGATTGCATACATGCCCTGCGGCCAAGCGAATTACAATTACTCAATACTGAGGCCAAAGTTGGCCGTTACACCATGGGCGAGTGGTCGCTAGCACTCCAAACCCCCATTAATCGCCGTTTGGCGGAAATATGGGTCGTCAGCGCGCGACTGTGGCAGGCAGGGCTAGGGCCTCAGCCACTGGGTGTTGTTAGGGTTGATCAGGTTACCCGCGATGGTGAGAATGTCGGGGCAAGCTGTGGGATTCTCAAACAAAATGTGGCGAAATTACCGAGAAAGTTAGATTGCCGAATTGAGCATATTCGCGATGCTGGTGTTCAACCCGATAAAATCTTGAGTTGTGTCAGGCAGCAACGCCGAGGTTATGTGATTGATTTATGTTCGGTGGTTGGCTGCCAGCCTAGCAATGCTGAAAATGAGGTTACAGAATTACTGACGGCCTTGAATGGAAGAGAAAAACGATGAAAGCTTATTACAATTGCTTGAGAAAACACTCAAAACACCAATTAATGAGAATTATCATTCCTTAACAAAAACTCGGCTTTTGAATGCGCTATGGTTGGTGCCATACATTGATACCCTTAGTCCTCTTGGTATTTGAGTGTAAGAGGAATGAGGGTGTTTTGGTTTACTGACTTTCTAGCTTACTTATTCGTGGTACTGATAAAACGATCGAATACCTGCAAGGCCTCATCTTCGCTGAATAAACCGTTGGTAACATTTGGCCAATGGCTTACGTCGTTTCTTTGTACTACCACGCTTGAACCCGGCTTACTGTTAAATACAACTGGGATACGTTCCAAGCCCAAGGCAAGAAGCGAGACATAGCGATGGTTGCCTTTGTGGCATACCCACACCCAGTCGTTTTCTGACACCAGAAATTGCCCCGTCAAGTGCCCGTGCATATAGGGTAAATAGCCATTTTTTAGTATCAATTGGTGGGTTTTAACGTGCCGTTGGTATTCCAACTCACCCACACCTTTTGATACCGGCCCGTAGAACTGACATCCATAATCTACATTGGCATCAAGTCCGTAGCGTTTAGGATACTTGTAGCGTAATCGCCGTTGTTGGGCATCCATATTACGCCAGTTGCTTTGATCAGCCGCAGCCCACCAGGGTAAAACCGCTGCATCCGGATGTAATTTAGAGGACTCACTATCGGCTAAACCGAGTACCACCGCCATAGATTGCGGTTGAAAGCTCGTATAATGCCGTTCCATTGCTGAGCCGGCGAAGTGCTGGTGGCCTTGATCGAACTCTCGCAAGGTTTGTACAAAGGGGTTGTTCTTGGGGTGTAGGCCCAGCAGGCTCGAACGGGTTTTGTCTCTGGGCACCAAGAAGACATCAGGTTTATTGGTAGAATTTTTTAGGTTTTGGTATTCGGCAGGGCTTTTTGTTGCAAGGTCGATTTCTGTACTTTGTTTGCGCCGGCCTTGTTCTCGCCAGAGGGTAAAGCGGTTAGATACGGAGCGTTGTGCCGGGCTATAAAAATCATCCATTGCTAGGGTTGGCGCCTTTGGTTTTTACAGGGGCAAGTTGACTTGCCAATTCTTCCATTGCCACGATGGGTATATCTAGTTTTTGGTAAATCTCAGCTAATTTAGATGAGGCGTCTTCATCTTGTGCTAAAGCAAAGATCGGCATAGTGGGGCGCAGCCATTTCGCGGTTAACAACACCGAAGACACATCGCCAACAATGGCGCATTCAGCGTTGAGTAATGGCACTAATAACTCCATCCCTACGCTGCTATCTAATACTTGAAAACCGGGGAAGGTTTCGCTGAGAAGTTCAGGCTTGCTAATACGGGGGTGGGGCTTAATCGCCATTTGATCAAGGGAAAACATAGTTTTAAGTTGCGTGGCAAGCTCGGCGTAACGATGGCGTTGTTTAATAAAATACGCTTCATAGGGTAGTGTCAGCACTAAGCTCACATGATCAAGCAGTGTTTGTTGATCCTTATCTAGGGCCGCGATAGTGCGAGCCATATCTAAGAATTTCTCATCGCTGAAGGCGGCAACATCGATGGGTAACAAGGTTTTTTCCTTCAGGCGCGGATGAACCAAATCAGGAAATGCCACGCAGGCGGTCGCAATCCAAGGTGATGAGCCGGTAGTTAAGGCATTCTTCCACAACTCTCCGTATAGCAACTTTTTAAGCAAGGGATCGATATAGCGATGCTGAATGGAATGCATAGACTTGTGGCCAATATACGTTACCGTGCCTTCATCCATATAGTAAGCATCGGGTTTTTTACCCTGGGTTACTAGCCAATACATGGCAGATTGAAACTCAGGTCTGCGGTCGTTGCCAGTATAAATGGCGACTTCTTGTTGATCGCCAAATAAGGTTTGATAACTCGCAAACCAGCTTTTACGCGCCGTAATATTAAGCTTGCCGGTACGCTCTGCCAGGTAGGCTACCTTGCCAAAAATGTCAGATGATTGCTCTGCAGCACCGCCGTATTTCTTTAAAAAGGTTTGTGAGCCGGGCACCATAACTGCAATATTAAGATCATCTTGGTGTTGCAGAGCAATACTGCTGGCCACGCAGAAATGCAAGGGAGAGGAAATAAAATAATAACGATGCATTAATTTCTCAGTTTATCAATCTAGCGAACACATGGATTCAACGTGTTGAGTCTCAGCTGCATACACCAACAACATGATCAAACATGGCTTCAATTTGCGCTTTGGCCTCAATATTAAAGGATTTAACGCACTCAGTGTAATCTGAATATTGCTCGACCACCTGCTGCAATTGAATTTTAAGGTTCCCTGGGCGTGAATTGTCGAATTTAAATAATGCTAGCGGCAGGCCGACTTCCTCAATCAAGGCTTCACTTTTATGTGAATTAGAAGAAACCAGAAGCATAGGCACCTGTTGCTGTAAGGCAAAGCACAAAGCATGGTAGCGTGCGGCACAAACACCGCGATACGATGCTAAAGACTGCAAAAACTCATCACCATTGTTAGTCGCTTTAGCCAACACTTTATAGCGCGCTGGCACATTGGTGTTCACACGTTCAAATAACCACGGATAAAGAGCCGACTTCAGTTGCCTTCCCCAATCTCGGCTGCCTCGGGAAAAGCTCGGTTTCCTTGTTAGTAGCGTTCTAAATTCACACTCGGGATCGGCTTGGCAAATCGACAAGGCTTTTTCATCCCACTCCTTTAGAACTGAGTCTGTAATCATGTAGCGTGAACGCTGGCTATTAGAGTAATCAGGGTAGTTATAAAAGGTAAGATCCGGCGCATAACCCGCTTCGATACCCATGGCAACAAGTTGAGCTTGGCTGCGTCGATCACGGGTAAAAACGGCAGAGAATTGTGAAAGTAAAGGCCGCCACTGCTCGGGATCGTTGTCTTGCCATAGAGCGTTGAGTAAAACAATTGGTCGTTTTTTGCACAGCAGCCCCATTATTTCAAACAAGCGATTGGTATTGCGGCTGTTGTGGTGTAGCGAACCTTCGCCATTGACCACTATCAAATTGGCTTCGGCAATGGCATTGCGGTGTTGTTTAAGATGTTGGGCTTGGGCGCTAACTGGCAAAGAACCACTGCACTGCCAGCCGCGTTTCTCCATGGCTAAATGAAGATTCGCCATTACTCGCCAGCCGCCATGGTGATTATCGTAGCGGGTGTCGTTGACAACAAAATAGGTTTTTTTCGACACGTCTAATTGCCCTTATGTACATGGTATTGATTGTACACAAAACCACTCTTGAGCTCGATTAATCAACCTTATCGGGGGTGCCATTGAGATTGTGTGGGTGTTCTGTCGCTTAGATACACTCTATCTTGATGAGTTTGTGAATATGTACGGCCATTAATCAGGGGGTAGTAACTTGGGGCATTCCAATATGGCACTCTGATTAGAGCCGTGCCATATTGGTTGGTAGGTCAGTGCTTTTAACCTAGTCGTTTTTCTCTTTGTCTTCAGTCACCGCCAGTTGAGCCTCAAGTTGCCTTGATACCGTGTGGGGTGACTTGGTGTTTTTGGCTAAAAGGCGATATGCCATTGGAATGACAAATAGTGTTAAGAATGTTGCTGAGCTAACCCCAAAGACCACGACAATACCGATAACATAGCGTGATTCGCTGCCGGGTCCTGACGATAATATTAATGGTACTGCCCCCATAATGGTGGTGAAGGCGGTCATTACAATGGGGCGTAAACGCTGGCGAGCAGACTGTAAAACCGCATCATCAAATGCTAATCCTTGATCACGTAATTGGTTGGCAAATTCCACCAATAAAATACCATTCTTAGCCGCTAAGCCAACCAGCATAATAAGTGCAATTTGGCTGTAAATATTTAGACTTTGCCCACTTAGGTAAAGTCCGGCTAGGGCGCCAGCGATGGCAAGTGGGACGCTAAGTAGAATAATAAAAGGGTGAATAAAGCTTTCAAACTGCGCTGCAAGAACCAGAAATACCACGAGTAGAGCAAGGGCAAAGGTAAAGTACACCGCGTTTCCGGCTTCACGATAATCGAGAGATTCACCTTTGAAATCAATGGTTGCATTAGGGAAGTTGTCTGCGGCAACTTTTTCTAGGTAGGTAAGGGCTTCACCAAGTGAGTAACCATTGGCTAGGTTGGCATCGATAGTGATTGCGCGTACTCGGTTATAGCGATTAAGTACGGCGGCATCGCCTCGTTCCTGCAGGCTGACAAGGTTGCCAAGCGGGATTAGGGTGCCGGTAGTTGCCGAGCGAACATAGATATTACTTAAGTCCTCTGGGCTGTGCTGAGAGCTGGGTTCGCCTTCTAGAATAACGTCGTATTCTTCGCCGCCCATCATAAAGGTTGTCACCCGCCGCGAACCAAGCAAGGTTTCTAGGCTGCGGTTTATTTCGCTGGCATCGACACCCAGTGTGGCAGCGCGATCACGGTTTATGGTGACAGCAAGTTGCGGTTTGGTTTGGCGGAAGTCGCTATCAATACCCAGTAAGCCGGGGTTGGTTTTCGCTTCTTTAATGAGTAGATCAGACCACTTGGCAAGGTCTTGGTAATTACTGCCGCCAATGACAAATTCCACTGGTTTACTGAAGCCGCCACTCAGGGATTGGGGCAAAATGGGGTACACGCTCAAACCCGTAAAGCCATTCAATCGCTGGCGAATTTCGGCAACCACTTTGGTAACGTTTTCTCGCTCACCCCAGGGACTAAGAACGATAACGCCATTCGCTTCGTTGTAGATGTCTGCACCGCCTCGGCCACCGGGTGCGCGAAGCAATAGGCGCTTAACAATGCCGGCATCAACCATGGGCATTAGGCGTTTTTCTATTTCGCCTAGTTGTCGAGTAACATAATTATAAGAGGCACCTTCAGGGCCACGAATGACCAAAAACATCACGCCGCGGTCTTCTTTAGGTGCAAATTCTGTGGGGACTTTTTGAAGGAAAAAGCCGCAGGCACCAATCGTCATGGCAACGGCAAGGGCGGCGATGATGGAGTGTTTCATACTGCCGGCTAAAAGTTTGCCGTAGCGGCTTTCCATACGGTGAAGAAGGCCTTCAACAAAATTACCTAGGCTGCCGTGGATGGCATCTTTACGCAGTACTTTAGAGCAAATCACCGGTGACAACGTCAGGGCGACAAGGCTTGAGAACACTACCGCAACCGCCATGGCGACGGCAAACTCGCCAAATAAGCGGCCCACATCACCATCGAGAAAACTAATGGGCACAAATACTGCAACGAGAACGGCTGTGGTTGCAAGGACGGCAAAGCCAACTTGGCGGCTGCCACGGTAGGCGGCAACAAGGGGTGGCTCGCCGTTTTGGAGGCGGCGATGGATATTTTCCAGAACAACGATACTGTCATCTACGACGAGCCCGATGGCGAGCACGAGGGCGAGTAGGGTAAGTAAGTTAATGGTGTAACCGAGTGCGTATAACACCGTGAATGTCGCAATTAGCGAGACCGGAACCGTAACGGCCGGAACCAGCATTGCGCGAAAATCACCTAGGAATAGAAAGATAACGAGCACAACTAAGACGGCGGCAATCGCCAAGGTGCTGTAAACCTCAGATATGGCACGGGCTATGAACACTGAGCTGTCAAAACTAGAGTGCAATTCAATGCCATCGGGGAGGGATTGGCGAATTTTGATGACTTCAGCGCGAACCGCTTCAGCTACGGCAAGGGTGTTGGATACGCTTTGTTTTACTACCCCTACACCGACCATGGGTATACCGTTACCCTGGAAGGATTGGCGATATTCGGCAGCGCCCAGCTCCACTCTGGCAACGTCACCCAATCTGGTGAGATAGCCTTGTTCGTCTCGCTTTACGACGAGGCCTTCAAAATCTGGAGGGCTGAGGTAGTGGCGATTAATTTTGACGACAAAGTCACGCTCTAGTGACTGCAAGGTCCCGGCGGGAAGCTCCACATTTTCACGGCGCAATGCGTTTTCAACATCGCTCACGGTGAGTTGACGAGCAGCGAGTGACTTTCGGTCTAGCCAAATTCGCATTGCGTATTCTGGGCCGCCACTGATGCGTACTCGAGCAACCCCGTCGAGCACAGCAAGGCGATCGACAATATGACGTTGAGCGTAATCAGCAAGCTCTAGAATATTATGCTGCTCCGACGATAAGTTGTGCCACATAATGACTTGTTCGTCGGCATCGGTTTTCTGAACCTCTGGCGGGTCGGCTTCTTCTGGGAGGTCTGCAACAACCCTTGCGACTCGGTCGCGTACATCATTTGCTGCGGCATCCACATCCCGAGATAATTTGAATTCAATATTGATGGAAGAAAAGCCATCGCGGCTACTTGAGTTAATGGACTTGATGCCCTCGATGCCGGCAATGCGTTCTTCAATAATTTGGGTGACGCGTGATTCCACTACTTCCGCAGAGGCACCGACATAAATTGTGCTAATGGAGATAATAGGCGGGTCAATATCGGGGTATTCCCGTAACGCTAATCTATCAAAAGCTAGCAAGCCAAAAGCCACTAATAACAGGCTAATTACAATGGCAAAGACAGGGCGTTTTATGGCGGTGTCAGAAAGCAACATCGGTTAGTTGCTCCCTGTTGTGTTGTCCGCAGACAGGGTAACCGTTGCGCCGGGTTGCAGGGTCGCGTAACCCTCGTAAATGAGTTGTTCTCCGGCACTGACGCCATTGAGAATTTCAACAAACCCCGGCTTTCTAATACCGAGCTCTACTGGACGACGCTCCGCTTTTTGTTCGTCAGTTAAGATCCAAACATAATGCTGAAGCTGTATGCTTTGCAGTGCAGACTCTGGGGCCATGATAGCCTCATGCTCGTCGGTAATTAAGGACACCAGCATGAGCATGCCGGGCTTTAGTAGCTTATTAGGATTGTTAATGAGTGCACGGGCGGTGATGCTTCTATCTAGTGGGTTAATGCGAGTAGCAATGGCCGAGATGGTGGCATTAAAGTCTTGTTTCAAGGCTTCGCTGTGGGCAACCACGGTTTGCCCGGTGGCAATGGCTGAGATGGCGAGGCTTGGCAACTGAAAGTCTAGGCGCATAACGCTGATGTCGTCTAGGGTAGTTATGCTCGTGCCGGGGCTCACGAGTGCGCCGGGGCTGAGAAGCCGCAAACCCATTACGCCGCTGAAGGGCGCTCGAATATTTCGTTCGGCAAGTAGTGCTTTTATTTCCTCAATTTTGCTCTCGGCGCGGAGCTTGGCCGTTTGTCGTTGATCGTATTCTGTTTGTGCCGCCGACTGTGTCGCAATTAAGCCTTGCAGGCGGCTTAGCTCGCGTTCTTGTTCTGCTAGGTCAGCCTTTGCGGAATTAAGCTGCGCATTTTCTACATCTTGCTGTAGGGTAATTAATAATTGTCCAGACTTGACGGTGTCACCGTCGTTAAAGTGCAGCGCGGTGATTTTTTCAGTCACATTACTGCTGATATCAATAGACTCTTTAGCGAGTAGTGTTCCCAGCGCTTGAACGTGATTTTGTATGCTTTCTGTTTTTAATGTGCTTACTTTCACGGATGGTGGTGGCTTGCTTACGGCGGTGGCATTGTCAGCTGGGCTGCAGGCAGCAAGAAAAATCGCGATGCTGCCAATAGCCAGCAATTTATAGTTTGCGCTAATCAAGACTGCACTCCATTGTGTGTATGTTAGTTGCGGGGAAGAGGGGTATAGACCCTTAATGTAACGGTTGATTCACTCAAAATCACTTTTTTATGAATTAAACTTACTGGGTACATTCTTGGTGCGAAAAAGCGCACTCAGCAAGTGCGTAAAGCATTGCCGAGGTGCGTTTAAATCTCTCTATATACTACAAGCTAGTATGTGTTTTTTAGCTGCGATTGTTTATACGGTTTTCAGCGCGCTTAGCTGCGCTAAGGACTTGTTCCGGCGCAGTGCCGCCAATGTGATTACGCGCATTCACTGAGCCTTCCAAGGTGAGTACGTCAAACACATCGGCACTGATATCACTGCTGAATGTGCGCAATTCATCTAGCGTCATTTCAGATAAATCTTTGTTTTCTGCAATGCCATAGGCAACAGATTTACCGACGACCTCATGGGCATCCCGAAAAGGCAGGCCTTTGCGAACCAAGTAATCTGCTAAATCAGTAGCCGTAGAAAATCCTCTCATTGCCGCTTCGCGAGTCACGTCTTCGTTAACGGTAATGGCGGGTATCATATCGGCGTAGGCTTTTAGGCAGTCTTTTACGGTGTCAATAATATCGAATACAGGTTCTTTATCTTCTTGATTATCTTTGTTGTAGGCCAGCGGTTGCGACTTCATCAGGGTGAGTAGGCTAATTAGGTGGCCGTTTACTCGGCCTACTTTGCCGCGGATTAATTCAGGAACATCCGGGTTTTTCTTTTGCGGCATGATTGACGAGCCCGTGCAAAAGCGATCTGGTAGTTCAATAAATTTAAATTGTGCAGAGGTCCAAAGCACTAGCTCTTCACTAAAGCGAGAAAGGTGGGTCATCAGCAGGCTGGCGGCGCTGGCCAGCTCAATGGCGAAGTCACGGTCGCTGACAGAGTCTAGGGAGTTTTCTGTTGGGCGATCAAAGCCGAGAAGTTCTGCGCTGTAATGGCGGTCAATTGGATAGGTGGTGCCGGCAAGTGCGGCGGCGCCAAGTGGGCACTGGTTTAAGCGAACGCTGCAGTCTTGAAAGCGGCTGTAGTCGCGCTCTAGCATTTCATTCCAGGCCAGCATGTGATGACCAAAGGTGACGGGCTGTGCAGTTTGTAAATGCGTGAAGCCGGGCATAATCGTGCTGGCTTCTCGTGTGGCCAGCTCAACTAAGCCCTGTTGTAGACGACTAAGTTCTTTGTTGATGAGAACAAGCTCGTCGCGCACGTACAGACGTATATCGGTGGCAACTTGGTCGTTACGTGAGCGACCAGTGTGTAGTTTTTTGCCGGTAATACCGATTTTGTCAGTTAGACGTGCTTCGATATTCATGTGCACATCTTCAAGGCTAACCGACCATTCAAACGAGCCCTCAAGTATTTCTGCGCGTATTTCTTCTAAGCCACTCTGAATGTCTTTAAGTTCTGCCGCTGTTAATACGCCGACTTTTTCAAGCATGGCCGCGTGGGCCAGCGAGCCATTAATGTCGTGATGATAAAGACGTTGATCAAAACTGACTGAGGCTGTGAAGCGCTCTACAAATTGGTCAGTGGGCTCACTGAAGCGACCGCCCCAAGGTTTGATGCTTGCTTCTTTATCACTCATTGCATTGTGTTCCTGTATGACTAATTGGCCTAGCGTGGTTGAGTTTATGACCCACGATGGAAAAGCTCGCCATTATAGCAGTTTTCCTGTGTTTCGCGCGCAGGGATTGGGTTGCCACTGGAGTGGTTAATACAGATGTCACAATCGCTAACCATACTGGCGAGCTTAAAAACGTCTGTTATCCGAGGAAGCAAAATGAGTGATGTCACGTCTCCCCGCGCCAAACTCGTCGAAATGCTTTGGCAGCTTAAAAAGACTTACGACAAGCAAGGTGATAAGGGCGTACGTTATATTCACTTTAATACCTTGTTGAACGACCCCGCATACCGCAAAGAACTCATCGATCAGGCTGCTATTAGCAGTAATCCTGATATTCAAGATCTGGGTTTGGCGTTGCTTAAAATCAACACAAATACCGCGCTTACTAATAGCCGCCACGAGCGTTCACCGGTGGCGGTTAATCCTGATATTGCAGAAACCGTAGGCTATAAGTCTGAGCGGGCAGAAAAGCCACCGCAGGGTTCTGGCCGCCAAGTGTTGATTGGTGTTGCCGCTTTGGTGTTTATCGCAGTGTTGGTGATGGCTATTTTCAGCGGCGATATTAAGAAGGCCATGGCGGGTAAGGAGGTGGTAAGTGGTTCTTTACGCGGTGAGCAAGTGTGGACCAGTGATAAAACGTGGGTGCTAGACGGTATTGTTTACGTTGAGGCGGGAGCGAGGCTTGTCATCGAAGCCGGTACGGTCGTTCAAGGTCGGCCCGGCAGTGCCTTATTAATTACTCGCGATGCACGTATTTTGGCGCGGGGTACGGCAGTAGCGCCTATTGTATTTACCAGCTCTGTTGCCGCTGGCAAGCGTCAAGCCGGTGACTGGGGTGGCGTAGTGCTATTAGGAAATGCACCTGTTAATTCAGCTGATGCTCAAATAGAGGGCCTAGATGCGGGTGATACGCGCGGTATGTTTGGCGGTAGTGATGTCAGCGACAACTGCGGAATTTTGGAATACGCACGTATAGAGTTTGCCGGCTATGAAGTGTATGCCAATAGCGAGCTAAACGGCCTTACGCTCGGAGGCTGTGGTAGCAAAACGATTATTCGCAATGTGCAGGTGCATCGCGCTTTAGATGACGGTATTGAGATTTTTGGTGGGACGGTAGATATGCGCCATATTCTCATAACGGGTGCGGCTGACGACTCCTTGGATTGGGATATGGGCTGGACTGGCCGTGTTCAGTTTATGCAAATTCAGCAATATGCCGGTATGGGCGATAATGCGATTGAGGCGGATAATCGCGAGGGTGCCTACCAGGTTGAGCCAGTATCAGAGCCCACGCTCTATAACGTGACTTTGCAGGGCATGAATAGCGATGAAAAATATCAGCGTGGTATGACGCTGCGCCGAGGCACCGGTGGTCACTTTCATAATATGATTATTACTGGTTTCTCTGGTGAAGCTATTGATATTAAGGATATTGAAACCGTGGCTCGGATTGAGGAAGCCAAATTAAGTTTCGGTGGCTTATTAATCAGTGATATTGGCGTTAACGGCAGCCGCTTTTTTGCTGAGGAGCTTGGCGAGCAAGATGACGATGGCGGTTTGGATGAAGCGATATATCTGTCGCCGTCAGCCAGTTTTAACGATAGCCCGCAATTTTTAATGCCGAACAAGCGTGAAGCTAGCCCAGATTTTCGGATCGCTGCGTCATCGGCTGCCAAAGATAATGCGGTTGCTGTTCCACAGGGCGAGTTTTGGGATGAGGCGGCCAATTATCGCGGGGCGATGCGGCCTGGTGCCAGCCCTACCTGGGCTGATGGCTGGACCGCTTTTCCAGAAAAGTAATTCCATGTGATTTCATTGCACCACTGAGCGGATTGCTTCGGCGTATCCGCTGTGTCTACAGCCTGCTATGCTTTACAAAACAATTGTAGGGTGTGTGTCGTGTTGGCGGGTAAAAACAAAACACAGCTAAATTCAACATTGCCTGAATCGGCACCGCGAGTATCGTTTATTGGTGACCTAAGCAGTCCGCAATCCCTATTGGTGATGGTGCTGTTAGGTTCGCTATTGGCGATTATGTACACCCTTCTAAAATCAGGCGTGCAGTATTTTGACTGGGTACTGCTTGGCCTCTCCGGTATGTTTACCATCTGGTGCTTGCTGGGTGCTGCGTTTATTTTGCATTTGTTAAAACCTGTTTTTAATAGATTAAGCACCGCGGCAACGGCGAGTTGCTGCTTTCTTATCTGTTTGCTTTGGGTCTCCTGTGTCGCGGTATTGGGGCAGTGGTTTATCCATGGCAATTTGCATGGTGTCACGTGGATATTCGACGGCTGGGCTATCCTTGAAGTATTAATTGTGGCCGCCGTGTTGCTGGGTGTGGGTATTCGTTACGCGTATATAAGTTTGCAGTATCGACTGCGTGAGCAAAGTAGTTTGCATGCCCGCCTAGATGCTTTGCACGCAAGAATTCGCCCGCACTTCTTATTTAATAGTTTAAATAGTATTAGTAGCTTAATTAGCTCTTCACCCGAAAAAGCGGAGCAGGCCGTCGAGGACTTGGCGGCGTTGTTTAGAGCAAATTTACAAAATGGTATGAGTATTGTGAGTTGGTCTGAGGAGCGTGACTTGTGTGAACGCTATTTACGTATTGAGCGCTCACGTTTAGCAGAAAGGTTGCAAGTAAATTGGCAGCATACTGATTTAGATGGCGATGTACTCGTGCCCTCCTTGTTGTTACAGCCCTTAATAGAAAATGCGATAGTCCATGGAATACAGTTATTACCTGCGGGTGGGGTGGTAAATATAGTGGCTTTCAAGAACGATGACATGATTGAAATAGAGGTGAAAAATCCCGTGCCGACAGCACTTTCTAGTGGAGATGGTAATGGCATGGCTAGTGAGAATATTCGCCTGCGCCTGCAGGCCCTGTTTGGTGATCGCGCGAATTTTAGTGGCCAATTAAGTAACGGCCAATATCGGGCAAAAGTGGTATTTCCAGCATTAAATGCAAGTAGCGAAGGCCTATTATGAAGGTACTTATTGTTGATGATGAGCCTTTGGCCCGACAGCGGGCAATACGCTTAATGCAGACCTTAGACGATATTGAAATTGTTGGCGAAGCTGCTAATGCAGAACAGGCAATCGTAGAGATAGATAGGCTTGAGCCCGACGCATTATTACTCGACATTGCTATGCCTGGAATGAGTGGTATTGAATTGGCGCAACGCTTAGCTGAGCGTGAGTCGTCACCGGCAATCGTGTTTTGTACAGCTTATGATGAATATGCGATTGCTGCATTTGATGCGCAAGCGGTCGGTTATCTATTAAAACCCATTCAGCGAGACAAGCTAACGGCGGTATTTGGTCGACTTTCTCGGCTTAACGCTGCGCAAATAGCTGCGCTAACGGCACTGGCCCCTGCGGCTCAACGCACCCAGCTTGCTTCCAACGGGCCGCAGGGCGTGAGCTTGCTGCCGATCGCGGTGGTACGTTATTTTCACGCCGATAACAAATATGTCAGCGCAGTGCATCCGGGAGGGGCGCTGCTTATTGATGATAGCCTGCGTGACCTTGAAGAGGAGTTTTCAGGGCAATTCATAAGAGTTCATCGCAATGCTCTAGTGGCGCTTAAATACATACAAGGTATTGAGCGTCAGGGCGTTAATAGCTATCGCGTGCTGCTGCAAGATATCGAGCAGGGGCCAAAAATTAGTCGGCGTTATTTGCCGGCTATACGGGCGCGCCTAGCTAACGGCATATAGTGAACGCCGTAAAGTAATGGTTTTCGGTTTTTTCAGCGCCATCGCTGGCGTATGATAGTGGCCCCTCATCGAGTTTTACGGAAATATTCATGTCCGACAATGTCATTCGCATCGCTACCCGCGAAAGTTTATTAGCCCTTTGGCAGGCTGAATTTATCAAAGCCGAGCTGCAAGCGGCACACCCCGGTTTAGAGGTGGAGCTACTCGGGATGACTACCCGGGGGGATCAATTATTAGATTCTCCACTCTCTAAAATAGGCGGCAAAGCGCTGTTTGTGAAAGAGCTTGAGCAGGCGCTTCTTGATGGCCGTGCGGATATTGCCGTTCACTCTATGAAAGATGTGCCAATGGCCTTTCCTGAAGGTCTGGGCTTGGCCATTATCTGCGAGCGTGAAGATCCCCGCGATGCCTTTGTAAGTAATCACTTTGCTTCGGTTGAAGAATTGCCGCAGGGGGCGAGGGTGGGGACGTCTAGTTTGCGCCGCGAATGTCAGTTGCGCTCCCAGCGTCCAGACCTAAAAATATCCAGCCTGCGAGGAAATGTGCAGACTCGCTTACGCAAATTAGATGAGGGTGAGTTTGACGCTATTATTCTTGCTGCAGCAGGTTTGATTCGTTTGAAGTTGGAAGACAGAATCGCATCATTGATGTCGGTTGAAACTAGCTTGCCAGCATGTGGGCAGGGAGCTGTAGGCGTTGAGACCCGTATTGCCGATGAGCGAGTGAATGCCTTGTTACAGCCTCTGCATCACAGCGTAACGGCAGAGCAGGTTATGGCCGAGCGCGCCATGAACGCTCGTCTAGAAGGTGGTTGTCAGGTGCCTATTGCCGGGTATGCGATTGCAGATCCTAAAAACCCTGATCAGCTTTGGTTGCGCGCTTTGGTGGGCGAGCCCAGTGGAAAGACCATACTTGCCGCTGAGCAGTGTGGCCCTAGAGAGCAAGCCGAAGCGCTAGGTATTGCGGTGGCTGACTCTCTTCTGGCGCAGGGTGCGGGCGCTATTTTGCAGGCAGTATATGGCGATAGCAAAGCTTAGTGACCTAAGAGTCTTAGTCACGCGGCCAGAAGATCGCAGTGCAGACTTTGCTGCCGCGTTAAGGGCTGCTGGGGCAGAGGTTGTTTTGCAGCCGCTGCTAAATATTGCGCCTTTGACTGCAGCAGAGCACGGTGCGGCAATGCAAAAAAGTCACAGTATTCTGCTGAATCTTGATGAATACCAGCGGCTTATTTTTATCAGTGTTAATGCTGTGCAGTTTGGTGTGGAGCAGATAGAGCAATACTGGCCACAGTGGCCGGTGGGTATCGAGGTCTATGCCATTGGTGCGGCGACAGCAGCGGCATTAGCAGATCGAGATGTCACGGTGCATCAGCGCGCTTTGGCAATGAATAGTGAAAGTTTACTCAGCTGTAGCGGGCTGCAAAATGTTGCGAAGTCTAAAATATTGATTGTTCGCGGTGTGGGTGGCAGAGAATATTTGGCTGAAGAGCTAAAGAAACGCGGAGCTTTGGTCGATTATGTTGAATGCTACCAGCGTTGCAAACCAAGTATCGATGGCGAGCAGTTGCGAGAGGTGGTGTCAGCTAGGCGCGTAAATATGGTCGCGCTGAATAGCGGTGAAACCCTTAGCTATTTTACTGAGTTAATGGGCGAGGAGGCTTTTAGCTATCCAATTTTAGTGCCTGGGGCTCGAGTTGAGGAGCTAGCGAGAGCACAGGGGTATTGTTCTATCGTGCAGGCAGAAAATGCCGGTACGGAGGCAAGCATTACTGCGTTGGAGTGCTATGCTAATAACAATACACCGATATAACATTAAGTAGATGTTGAGAGAACATAATGAGCGGCGAAAAACCGGAAGATAATAAAGAGATTACAAAGGTAGAGGAGCAGGAGCCTGCGGTTGTTAGTGTTTCTGAACCGCCCTCCAGTAAAAAGACTGCAGAAAAACCATCAAGCAAACCAGCGGACAAACCAAAGAAAAGCAGTAATGTGCTGGGCTTGCTGGCCTTGTTAATTGCCATTGTGGCATTGCTTGTGGTGGGCTGGATGTATCAGCAAGACCAGCTGAATGCAGCGCAAACCCAAAATTTGAGTAAGAGTGTTACGGCAGAATTACGCTCCCTAACGGCATCACAGGCAGAATTCAATGCCTTAATAAGTGCTCAGCGTGAAGCCTTAGCGCAGCTGCGAAGTGATAGCAGTGCTCGATTAGATGCGCTGAGCCGTCGGAGTCAGGGCTTGGAGGTTACGGTACAGTCTCTGGCCACAGTGGATCGTAGAGATTGGTTGTTAGCTGAAGCCGAGTATCTTTTAAGGCTGGCCAATCAACGCGCTCAGTTAAGTCGTGATCCTCGCTCAGCGGCGCGTTTATTGAGCAGTGCCGATGAGATTTTACGTGATCTTGATGATGCCGCTTTGCATCCGGTACGTGCTGAATTGGCAAAAGAAATTGGCGCTTTGCAGCGTAGCGCAGAACTTGATGTAGAGGGAAACTATTTAGCGTTGCAGGCCTTGGCGCTTGAGGCAGAGAAACTCAAGATCTATAAAGCGCCGAGTTATGAGCCTGTGGTTGTAGAGCAAGAGCAATCTGGTTGGCAGCAACGTTTAGAGGGCGGTATCACCGCCGCGTGGGAAAAATTACGCAGTTATATTCGCATTCGTCATCACGAGCAAAATTTCCGTGCACAACTCGCCCCAGAACAAGAGGCGGCGTTGCGTGCAAGTTTGCAGCTGATGTTTGAACAAGCGCAATTAGCCCTGCTTGCTAACCGACCCGCACTCTATCAGCGAGCGCTGGAAAAATCGGCGGCGTGGCTGAATCGCTATTATCAACTAGATGAGCATCGCGACGCATTGTTAGAGCAAATTACAACGTTGGCCGCGGTACCTGTGGGTACAGAGATAGCGGATATTTCTGCTTCGATGGCAAGTTTAAAAGAATACATAAAAAGTAACCGCTGGCAGAAAGAGGCGCGCCAATGAAAATATTCATTGCGATCCTTTTAACCTTGGTGGTGGCGGCAGGATTAGCGGCAGCCATTCAATATGATCCTGGCTATATTCTTATTGCCTATGGGCAGACCACGGTTGAAATGACGATCTGGGTGGGATTGGCGGTGTTGGCCATCGTTATTATCCTCTTCTTTATCGTGTTTATAAGTTTACGCCGTGGCGCCAAGGTGTCGGACAATATAGGTAGTTTTTGGAGTAATCGCCGAGCCCGCCGCGGACGGAGTCACACAACATTGGGCATGATTGCCTTTATTGAGGGTAATTGGGAGCGCTCAAGGAGGCTGCTGACCGATGCGCTTAAAGGGAGTGACGCACCTTTAATCAATTATTTATTGGCAGCGCGCGCTAGCCATGCTTTGGGAGATACTGCGTCTAGCCGTCGTTACTTGGGGCTAGCTGAAGAAACCAGTGCTAAGGCGAGTATCGCTGTCGCGCTGACCCAGGCGGAAATGCAAGTCGACAACGGTCGTCTTGAAGAAGCATTAGCAACATTAACGCGGGCTCGTCGCAATGCGCAACGGCACCCCTCAGTACTGATTTTATTGAAGAAAGTGTATTTAGGGCTAAGTGACTGGAGTTCTTTACTCGAGTTGCTGCCCGATTTACGTAAGCACAATATTTTGCCAGCAGAGAAAATTGATTCTTTAGAACGCCAGTCATTAATGGGTCAATTGGAACAAGCCGCGTCGCAAACCGATGTGGCTGCGGTTCAGCAGTGGTGGAAACAAGTGCCTAAGCTGTGGCAAAAAGACACGGATTTAGTATTAAGCTATGCACGCTCACTCAGTGCTATTGGTGAAGATGCCGAGGCTGAGAAAGTAATACGCCAAGCGTTAAAGCAGAATTGGTCATCTGAGCTGGTATTGTTCTATGGTCGTGTTGCAGGTTCAGACTTAACACGTCAGCTTAGTACCGCCGAGGCCTGGCAGAAAGAGCATGGCGCTGACCCCGCATTGCTATTCAGTTTGGGGCGCTTATCGTTGCGTAATGAGCTGTGGGAAAAAGCGAAAAATTATTTTGAGCAGTCCTATCGTTTAGCGCCTTCGGCGGAGCTAGGTTTTGAGCTGGGCCGATTGCTGAGTAATATGGGCGCGTTGGCAGAGTCAGAGCAGTACACCCAGCAGGCTTTGGAATTACAAGGGCAGTCATTGCCGTCTTTACCACAGCCGCGATTAGCGCAGTAATTGAAGTAGACGTGAATTTTTGATGATGGCCTTAAGTGGGTCATCTTTCAAGGAAGGGTATGTGAATATTGAAGGTCTAGAAAAAATGCTGGCCAAAGGCAATGACAGCGCAATGCTGCGTTTTGGCTTGGCAAAGGCGTATTTTGATTCACAGCCAGAGCTAGCTGTTGAGCATCTGCGTGAATGTGTCGCTTTAGACCCAGATTACTCTGCTGCGTGGAATTTACTGGGCAAGGCCTATGTGCAGACAGGGGATAAGGTGAGCGCCGAGTCGGTGTGGTCCACCGGCCTGGATGTCGCAATTCGTAAGGGTGACAAGCAGACGGAAAAAGAAATTACGGTGTTTTTAAAAAAATTACAAAAGTAAGTCCTCTGTTTTCACCTTATCTTTAGCAGTTTTACGCCCTCTTACAGCAGTTTTTATTGTCAATGTGCGACATTCACTGTTTTTACTTTGTTTCGTAGATGAACTTCCATAGTATTGAATGCGAGCGCATTTTCCCGTTTAGACGCAAATGGCATTACTTTCGCTATTTTCGGTAACAAATTGATGTAAGAAGGGGCAAATGTGCGCGGCAATACCTGATGTAATGCGCAAAAAAGTTCATCGAAATGCAGTTTGCGACTTTGGTATGTTAAGCGGATTTTAATAGAACATAATAATCTGAATGGGAGTGCAGTGACATGAATAGCAGTGTAGATATTCCAGAAAATATTGGCCAATCATCCATATTGCGGACCGCATTTGATGCCCAGCGAGAGGCTTATCTTGCCGCGCCAGTGCCTGATTTTGCTCAGCGTAAGCAAGACTTGCTTGCCTTAAAAAGAATGATTAACGAAAACCGCGAGGCGATTGTTACCGCAATTTCTGAGGATTATGGCAATCGCTCGCGACACGAAAGTTTGTTTGCCGAAATCATCACCGTAACGGATGGTATTAATAGTACCATTAAAAAGATGAAAGGCTGGATGAAGGTTCAGCGCCGTCACGTGGATCAGATGATGTTTCCCGGTGGTAAAAACCGTGTGATACCTCAGCCTCTTGGTGTTGTCGGACTCATTATTCCGTGGAATTTCCCCATTAATTTAAGTATGAGCCAAATTACAGCGGCTTTTGCAGCGGGTAACCGCGCAATGGTGAAAATGTCGGAGAATTCCATTGCACTTACCCGCTTATTGATTTCTATTGCGCCTAAATATTTTCCACCTGAAAAACTGGTTTTCTTCGAAGAGACTGGACAGGTCGGCATTGAATTTTCGACCTTGCCCTTCGATTTACTGGTGTTCACTGGCTCTGGTCAAACAGGCCGCTCAGTAATGGCCGCAGCAGCTAAAAACTTAACCCCCGTTGTGTTGGAGTTGGGCGGGAAGGCGCCAGCTATTGTCGACCCAGATTACTCATTAGAAAAAGCCGTAGACCGTATTCTATTTGTTAAACAATTTAATGCGGGCCAGATTTGTACCAACGTCGATTATGTTTTTGTTCATCAAAGTAAAATCGAAGAGTTTGTTAGTGCGGCCCAAGCTTGGGTGAAAAAACATTGTCCAGATATTAACAGCCCTGATTACACCTCTATTATTGATAATCGATCTTTGCAGCGTCTTGAAAACACCTTGGAAGATGCGCGTAGTAAAGGTGCGCGGGTTATCAATTTACATGGTGATCAAACTAGCGATCCTGTGACACGTAAGATGCCGCTGCATTTGATTTTAGATACTTCGGCAGAAATGAACATTCGCTGCCGTGAAACATTTGGGCCTCTGTTGCTGGTGCTTGGCTATGACCAGCCTGAAGAGGTAATCGATTATGTAAATGCCAATGATAGACCATTGGCGGTGTACCCCTTTACCAATAAGCGCGCCTTACAAGATTTGTATATTGAGCGAATCATGTCTGGTGGTGTTACGGTAAATGATGCGTTGTTCCATGTTGCCCAGCACGACATTCCTTTTGGGGGTGTGGGTCCCAGTGGTATGGGTCATTATCATGGTTACGAAGGCTTTGTAACGTTCTCAAAACTGCGGCCAGTATTTTACCAAGCCTCGTTTTCAGCCATGAAGTTCCTGCGCCCGCCTTATGGCCAATTTGCGACGAAGTTTTATGACTTCCTGGTGAAATTTAAAAGCTAAGTGATTTAGTGTATTGGTTCACGGCGTTGAGCGGCTGTTCGACGCTGTTGTGTTTGAGTGCTGCTATTCATTGGCATTCTGTGCTTACCTAAACACAGCTTAGCCGTCATGCTTTGGTGACATAATAAACCACCCCTATGAGGAAATAGAATGAGCTTCCTCATAGGGGTGGTTTAGTAATAAAAATAATTAATTTCTAGTTTAAAGAACTGACCCTAACATGGGTGTAACAGTATTAAGCAAGCCAGTTGCTACTGGTAATAACCCTCCGGTAATGTCTGATACAATGGGTATCTCCCCGTTGCCTAATAGGCCTATAGATCCTGTTAGTGTTTCTAAGCCAGGTAATACTGTGTCTACAGTGCCGAACACAACAGGTACTACCGGTTCTACAACACCGCCAACCAGTCCAGTAACGACAGGAACGACGCCACCGACAAGTTGAGTGCTTGTTAAACGCTCTACTAACGGGAGTGTATTATCCACAAGACCAAGGGCAAGAGGAACAACGGGTTCTAGAACACCGCTTGTGAGCCCCGTGACGGCAGGCAGGAGCCCGCCAACAAGGCCGCTATCCAAGCTAAGTGCGTTCCCCAATAAACCAGCAACGGCATTGTCAGAATGTGCGCTGGTGTTAAATGATAATATTAAAATAAATGCAAAAATCTTAGTTTTCATCTCAAAAATCTCCATTTGGTTTTTCACTATGACACAAAGCATAAAATGCTTATCTGTTGTTTCGCAATATTGATGCCACTCGGTTAATAATATTTATATAGCTCGGTTATCGTGATTTATAATGAGATATTGATCACAAAATGCGCTTAAACATTCATTTTATATGCATAATTACTAATGTTGTTTTATTGTTTTATGCCTATAAAAACAGGGTTTTGCTAGATTTTGGGGCGATATAAGCAAGGTTTTGTCAAAGGGGTGCAATACTATAGTGAGTTACTTAACTCGCTGGGATACATAAATAAAAAGATGGGAATTAGGCTTCTAACACTCATTTTAGTTGCTCTGTGTTTTAGCTATGACACATAGGTGGTTTTTTGAATAATAATTTTTTCGTCATTGTTGTCGTGCTGTTAGAAGTATTAGAGGAGGGTGTTAAATAGAAGTTTTATCAATGAGAACCATGAAAACCACTGCCGATTTATGTATAGGGGTTTACTTTTCTGCTGCATCTGGCTGCTTTACAGAATTAGTCAGTCCACTTTTTAGGGGGCTGCTGCGGCGTGATCATGGGTTCAAATAGGCGGGTGTACAGGTTTTAGCTTGAGAGCCTGTTTTTGATTACAATCTGCGCTGCAATAATAATACGTAACTTGAAGGTAAATGTTTTATGGCTCTTCCTAGTGAATCTCACGCGTGGGTTATTGACCACTACTTAGATAACAAGCTTGATGGCTCAGAGCTGCGATGGCAGTCGCGGTCTTTATCAGCGCTAGCGTCAGGACAGGTATTAATCAAGACTTGCCTGCTTTCGCTCGATGCATCAAACCTACTTTGGCTCAGTGAAAAAGAAGATTATCTTCCGCAGCTACAAATTGGAGATGTTATGCGGGGCAATGTGATTGCTCGTGTAGAGGCTTCGATGCACCCGGGCTTTTCAGAGGGAGACTATATTCTTAGCCTTCAAAGTTGGGCTGACTATATGGTGGTAGATGGCGATAGCTTATTAGGGGATGGCATCACGGTTAAATTCACGCCTCACCCAGAAATACCTTTAGATGCTTATGTTGGCACTTTGGGAATTACCGGTTGGTCTGCTTATATTGGCATGATGGAAATAGGCAGATTGACGGCAGATGATTGCGTACTAGTTAGTGGCGCGGCTGGGGCTACAGGCATTATGGCGGCGCAAATTGCCAAAGCGGCTGGGGCAAAGGTGTTTGGTTTGGCCGGTGGAAGTGATAAATGTGAGTTTTTGACAAAAGTGATTAACTTAGATGGGGCTATTGATTATAAGGCGAGCTCTGATTTACAGCAGACAATATCAGAATTGATACCGGAGGGTGTTGATGTCTTTTTTGATAATGTGGGTGGCGAAATTCTTGATGCGGTATTGCCAAATATGGTGATTAACGGCCGCATTGTGGCGTCAGGTAGTGTGTCGCAATACGGAAAGTCCAACGCGTATGGCATCAAAAATCTACCTCTAGTCACTACCCGCCGGTTGCGAATGGAGGGGTTTTTAATATTGGATTATCTTCACCAGATAACGGGGGTACTCTCCACAATGGAGCGCTGGCTGCTCGAAGGTAAGTTAATGAATAAGAATCATATTCTTGAAGGGTTGGAGCGTGCGCCTGAGGCGCTTCAAACATTAATGAACGGTGGTAATGTTGGGAAGTTAGCAATCTACCTAGCTGATCATTAAATTTATTGACGGGCATTAATTCGTGATTTTGTTTCGGTGCCTAAAAGCTGGCAAGCGCAAATAAACAAGCAGAATCTCGTGAAGCTGCTTGTTTATTTGCTGTAGTCAAAATAATGCTGAAAAATGCGATTTACGATGATGTGTCTAGTCGTTGGCTTTCTTAACGAACTCAGATTTAAGCATCATTGGGCCTATACCTTTAATGTTGCAGTCAATATTGTGGTCTCCTTCCACTAAGCGGCCAATTTTTACTTTGGTGCCGATTTTGGCCGTAGTAGAGGTGCCTTTAATTTTAAGGTCTTTTATCAAAGTTACATTGTCGCCCTCGGCTAATAGATTGCCGTTGGCATCTTTAATGATAAGGGCATCCTCATCTTGTGACTCTTCTGATGGGTTCCACTCATAGCCACACTCTGGGCAAGCGAGTAGGGCTTGAACTTCGTATACATAGCTCGATTCACATTTTGGGCAGGGCGGTAAGCTACTCATTATTTATTTCCTTTAAGTGTCATAAAAAAACAGTGAAATCATTTAAGCCGAGAGACTTAATAAGTGGGGCTAAGGCATTAAGGTCTTTATGGGTAATGGGCTTGTCTTCATTATCTGCAAAAACATAGGCCTTGTTGTCTTTGTCGTGCAGCATAACAAACCATTGATCTATATTCCCGGGGCTGACCCTTACCTGGGCTTCTTTCCACGCGCCAGCCTTTCCGAGTGCAATGGCATTATCGAGTTTCATTGTGCTGTGGTCTCCATCAGCGCATTGTCTATTGCCTCATCTAAGGTAGCAAAGGACATTGATAACGGATTGCGTGTGTCTTTTTGTGTTTTCGCAAGGGTTTTTAAGGGCTGGAATTGCCAGCTAGCAAAACGCACCTTGGTATTGTTTTTCTCACATTGACTTAGTAATAGTTTGATTGCGGAAAGACCCCCAGCATCTAAATATGCGCTGTATTTCATGTAGATTATTAGCTCGTCTATATCTTCTATTTGTTGGCTTATTTCGCCAACAATACGGTCTGCTGCCGCAAAAAATAACGGCCCTCGAATTTTCAAAACTTTAACGTTACTGTCTAAGTTTTTATTAATAAAATTTGAACCCGTGGTGATATCGACAACATCGGTAAGTGAGGCGATTTCCTTCATAAACAGGAGTGAGGCCAATACAATACCGACACTAATAGCGATGACCATATCGAAAAATACGGTTAATGAGAGGCAGGTGAGTAATACCAAAATGTCACCGAGTGGGGCTGTTTTAATGAGACTTATGGACTTGCCCGCTTCACTCATATTCCACGCAACCACCATTAGCATGGCTGCCATAGCAGGCATTGGGATATAGGCCAATGCAGAAGAGAGAACAAGTAAGCCAAGCAATACCACCAAGGCGTGAACAATGGCGGCAATAGGCGACACCGCGCCAACTTTAAAATTGGTGGCTGATCGTGCTATGGCCGCTGTGGCAGTGACGCCACCAAAAAATGGAGTAAGGATATTTCCTATCCCTTGTCCCAGTAGCTCACTATTAGCGCTATGGCGCTTACCTGACATGCCATCAAGAACGACGGCACAAAGCAGCGATTCGATGGCGCCAAGCATTGCAATGGCAAATGCCGCAGGCAGTAATTCAGATATTAAACTTAAAGATAGCGTTAGTGTTTGGCCGTCAGGTCCAGGTCTGTTCCAAGGCCATTCTAAAGTGGGTAAGTAGGGTGGAATGCCAGGGGCAGAAGAGCCATCGGGAAGCAAATAATGAAAGCGGGAGCCAATAGTATCTATTTCTGCGCCTAGGGAGTTCAGTAAAACACCCAACAAACACGAGAATATGAGTGCAGGCAGGTGTGGTGGAACCGGTGTGCGAAGTCGTGGCCAAAGCATCATTATGGCCAGTGTGAAGATTGCAAGCGCACTGCTAGCCATATCAATTTGGGAGAAATGGCCAGCAATACTACTGAGCTTGCCTAGGAAGTGTTCGGGCATGTCATGGATTTGCAACCCCGTAAAGTCGGTGATCTGTAAAACCGCAATGACAATGGCAATACCGCCGGTGAAGCCTAGCGTAACTGATTCTGGGATGTACTCAATAAACCTGCCGAGCTTGGCGTATGCCATGACAATAAGAATACCGCCGGCCATAAGAGAGGCGAGTAATAAGCCCGCTAGGCCGTACTTTGCTGCCAATGGATGTAGGATGACGACAAATGCTGCTGTTGGCCCTGATATGCTGAAGCGGCTACCGCCTGTTAACGCGATCATTGCGCCAGCAATAAACGCGGTGTAAAGACCATATTGCGGTGCGACACCACTCGCTATTGCCAGCGCCATTGCCAAAGGAATAGCAATGATGCCTACGGTCATACCGGCAATCACGTCTTTCAACAGGTGCTCGCGCTTATAGCCGTCAGTCAGCGCCTCGCGAAGTGCAAAACCCATTTTTAATGAAAAGAGATGTGCGCGGTGAGTCAAGTTGAATCCTCCTCTTTTAGAGATTGAGGGTCATCCATGGCAATTAGATGTAAATGTAATGAGCTTCATTAATTAACTACTTTGGGCTAATGAGTTTGTATCTTCATTACTGAGTATGATAATTACATTATAATAATATTATCATTTAACCCTATTGTAAGTCACATTTAGATTTCGCTAGGCACAAAAGCGCGCGGTGCTATTTAGTCGTGAGGTGTTAATGGTCAGTAGTCGAAGGTGCCGCGCTAGCTGCACGGTGTTAATTGGGGAGAGGTTTACAGGTATGTCACAGTATTAAGCGTTGACGCAAAATCAGCGGTATAGGATGTGAAGCAAGCGAGGAGTAGGTGGCTTAACAGGTGAATTGCATTGTGCTGCTAACTTTCTTTTTTGCTTACGGTAGCTTGGGTGTTATAGCTTGCACCATGCTCAGCTAAATAACCGCGAATGAGCTGGCGAACAACCTGGGACGGAGTGAGGTCTTGTGCGGCGCAAAGCTCTTCAAGTGCGGCCTTTTTGGCTGGGTCAATCAATACCGTTAATCGTGCTGTTTTAGATTCCAAAATGCTCTCCATTATCATTCAGTTATAACTTAATGATAATTCATCGCTAGGGGATGATCCACCATATTACGGCATACCGCTTTTATCTTTCTGTCTTTCCAAGCTTATAGAGAGGCTCGTGATTTTGTTGTCTTTTGTGTGAGTGAGTGTACAGACGTATTTTTGGGTACGTGTTAGCCCAAAGATCGATACCGGCATAAATAGAAATTCAGCTTGTGAGGCAATCTTGAATGTAGCGGTTGAGTTTGATTTTACATTGGCGCATAAATTCTCTGGTGGCACCGTATGAACGACCTAAAATGTCTGCCACAGCGCTTAGCTCAAGATGGTCATCCATAACTAGTGATAAGGCAAAAGTACTCTCAGGTTCGGTACGGGTAAATTGGTGCATTTGGCCCTCTATACAGGCTTTCAATCGAGCTTCATCAATATCAGCAGAGCTAAAGGCAAGGTTGTCGTCAAATTCAGATAATGCAACCTTCGGCGTGCTTCTTTGTTTATCGGTGAGCATTGAGCGGGTTACGGCCCATAGCCACCCTCGACCCTTGCCGCAGGGAGTAAAACTGGAAGAGCGGCGTATCAAGGCAATAAAGATTTCATGCATTAAATCTTCGGCTTCGCTGTCTTTAATCCCGCGAATAGTAAGGTAGAGCTGTATCTTTGCCGAAAATTCCAGATATAGCTTAGCGACGGCCGCTTTGCGATTTGGCCCAGCAGATTGCATTGCCACAATGAGTGCATCAACCTCGACGTTACTCAGGGCCATGGTTAACCTCGATGCGGACGTCAATTATTTCATCTATCGGCCACGGTTTATCAGCTTGGTCTTTGGGTAGCAGCTCAATCCACGCAAGCTGGGCTTGAGGCGTGCTAATGAGCAGCGTCCATTGATTGCTGTTGTCTGTTGGTTTTAGCCGTAGGTTATTTATTTTTGCTGATTTAATGGCATTCCACTGGTCGGTGGTGAGTGACAGTGAACGGCTTATTTGGTTAAGTGCGTTGCTTTGAGTGGCGTCAGCATTTTTCTTTGTTAGTGCTTCGCTTTGTATCAGAGACGATTTTTTTTGTGCTAGTGCCGCAGGGGGCGGCGCGGCAGAAAATTGGTGGCTGGGTGCAGGTGCTTGCCTTTCGTAGGCCAAGGGGGCATAACTATCGGCTGTCGAGGCGACATCTTTCTCGGTCAGTTCATAGCTGGATTCTAGCGGAGCCCGATTTGGAGGTTTAAATGCCCCTTGATCAATGGCGAGAGTTAATCCTAAAAGAACAGCAGCGGCGAGCCCATAGCGTGGCAGGTGGCTCTTAAAGCGGTTTTGAGTGCGGTACAAACCCTCACTTTCAAGTCGTTGATGCAGTCTTTGTAGTGCCAACTCGTCTGGTGCCGTTTCTTTGGCGGCAGCGTTTAAGCCTGAGCGCACGCTTTCAAAAACAAGCCGCTCTGTATCGTTATCCGATAAAGAGGGCTTGTTCAGTTTGGCAAGCCAATTGTCGATATCTTCACTCATGTGCTACCCATGTCGTGTTAAGGCGCTCTAGTAGCTGTACAAACTCTTTGCGCTTATCGTCCTCTGTTGTGCGCAAAATAGCCTTTGCTCTTAAAAGTGCATTGGCTAGGCTTGATGTGCCTTTATATTCTGAGTCAGACATGACCAAGCTAAATTCCGCAGCTGCGGCGGCCCACTGTAAGTCAGTAGAAGCGGTGTTAATGGGCTTTGCTTGGGTATTCAAAATATGGTCGAATTCGACACTTTTGTTTTCGTCTGGTTGTTTGTATCTCACTTTAACATAGCCTAGCTCCATTGCTTCGGTACCAGTGGTATGGCTCGCAGGGTAGCGGCGTGCAATATCTGGGGTGGGGCCATTACCTGTGGGAATGATCTCGTACAAGGCCACAACCGAATGGCCGGCCCCAATTTCACCGGAGTCCTTTTTGTCATCGCGGAAGTCTTCGGCATGCATTACCCGAGATTCATAGCCAAGTAATCGATACTGCGCTACAGCGGCGGGGTTAAATTCTACCTGTACCTTCACATCCTTAGCTGCAATATGCAGTGTCCGTTTTAGCTCAGTTTCAAAAAGACGTTTTGCCTCTGCATCTGAATCTAAATAATGGGCAATACCATTGCCGGCTTCAGATAAAACCTGCATTTTTGCGTCTTGGTAGTTCCCTGTTCCCATGCCAATAACCGATAAAAATACGCCGCTCTCACGTTGTTGTTCTATCATAGATTTTAGCTCGCCATCGCTACTTGGACCCACATTAAAATCACCGTCGGTTGCCAAAATGACAAGGTTAGAGGCATTTTTGTCGAACTGTTGTCTTGCGACATCATAAGCTAATTGAATACCGGCACCACCGGCAGTAGAACCGCCTGCTCTTAGCTTGTTCAATGCATTAAAAATTACATCGCGCTGGGCAACGGCGGTGGGTTGTAAGACTAAGCCGGCGCTTCCCGCGTAGGTCACAATGGCCACTTGGTCATCTGGGTTTAAGTTAGAAAGTAAAACTTTAAAACTGCGAATTAACAGTGGTAATTTATTTGGGCTGTTCATTGAGCCTGAGGTATCAAGCAGAAAAGTAAGTCGGGTGCCTTGAGTGCTAGTTTCTGTGTTATCAACGGCTTTAACCCCGATCATCGCTAAGCGATGGTTTGGGTTCCATGGCGCGGCGGCATAATCAGACATTACTGCAATGGGATGTTTGCTTGTTGGTGAGGGAAAACCATAATCAAAATAATTAACGACTTCTTCCAAGCGCACACTTGCTGGTATGGGGCGATGCCCCTGATTGATCTGGCGGCGAATATTGGCGTAGCTTGAAGAATCCACTTCTAGGCCAAAAGTGGATAAGGGTGATAAAGCGACAGACATAAAGCGGTTATCGTTTCTTGCAGCATAACCCTCTCTGCTTAATGGGAGGGGCATAGCTCTATCGTGCATCGAAGGCGATGCTGCATAAAGAGCCCTCTCCGCCATTGGCTTGCTTTTGACAGCTAGGCCAATGGGGGCGATATTATCGGTTACCTGCTCGTAGCCCTGTTGGCCTGTTTTAGTTTGGTTTTTTGAAAGGGCGGGTTGACCTAATTCTTTTTTACCAGGCGGCACATTTTGATCAAAATCATTAATGGCGTGCTTGCCGTAATCAATAGAGTTTGAAGTCGCTTCCTTGATAGGGGTTGAAGGGGGGGCGCGCTGATCAGTAATGAAATAGGCGGTGGCTAACACGATAACGAGAAGCGTGGTTATTTTAGTGAAGGATGTTTTCATGGCTTTACTCTCTCTAAACGACATAATGGATACAGAGAGGTAAACGAGTGTGAGGACGAAATGTCAGGGGCCGCGTTAAAATTTATTTTGAAAAGTAATACAGCTTTCTTTGTGGGTGGGATAATTTACGGACTGTCTGCGTTTGGAGGCTAAAATTGCCCCCAAGTAAGCGGCAGGTCAGTTGTTACACGCAGCTCAGAACATCGAGTGTACAAATTTGGGTACAGTGCAGCGAGAACCGCAGGCTCCTCATCATTAAGGGGGGACACAGGCATTCATTAAACTGATGTTGCGAAGACCAGTTTAATGGAGAACACCGATGTCCCACGCAGGAAGAATTATAGGCATACCTGGCCTTGAGATTGAACGGGTAATCCGTAGAAGAGGAATCCAAGTTTGGGCAAAGCCTGTTTACAGGCCACTTTGCAAGCATTGTCAGAGCAAGAGTTTGCGTATTAAAGCGACCCATTTAAGAACGGTGAAACACACCCGTCAGGGCAATCAAGTAATGACCTTGCATTTGCGGGTGCCCAAGTACCATTGCCAAGTCTGTAGGCGCTATTTTCGCCATTCCTTTACTGGCATTCGGCCTCGTTTCCGTGCTTCTGAGGCATACCGGTTAGAAGTCTTCGAAGCGCACGATGGTGGCGTAACCCAGCGTAAGTTATCGCGGACTCATCAGGTCAGCCCAGCGACCGTAGAGCGCTGGTATCAGTTCCACATCAGGCAAAAGAGATCCGAGGGTGACCGACGCTACTGCCCTCGAGTGCTCGGTATTGATGAGCATTTCTTTACCCGTAAAAAGGGCTATGCCACCACCTTTACAGACCTGAAGCATCACAAGGTCTTCGATGTGAAGTTGGGACGCTCTGAACCGAGCTTACGCCGCTATTTAAAGGGGCTTGAGGGGCGAGATCGTGTTCAAGTAATGGTGATGGATCTGTCAGAAACCTATCGCAGTATTGCACGTCGCTACTTCCCCAGCGCCACCATCGTGGCAGACCGGTTTCATGTGGTGAGGCTGATTAACCAGCACTTTCTAAAAGTCTGGCAACAGCACGATCCAGAAGGCAGAAAGAACCGAGGTTTGATCAGCCTTATGCGTCGGCATCAGTGGAATTTAAGTGATGAACAGCATGCTAATCTCATGAACTATCTGGCGACTTACCCAGTACTACAGGCGCTGTATGTGGCCAAACAACGGCTCATCCGATTTGTACTACTTAAGACACTGGCAAGGAAAAGAGCGAAAGCTAAATTGCCGGCGTTTATGGCCTTGATTGAAGAGCTAGGGGCCAGCCCGCTACATAGCTTAGCTAGAACATTGCGATCATGGTTACAGC